>JANXOO010000045.1 GCA_025353525.1 Schlesneria sp.
TGCGCGTTTTCAATCCGACAATGTTCGCCGTCACGATCGAACGGGCGGGTGGAGTCGTTGTCTCGAACCGCGAGCAATTGGTCCTGATTGCGAAGCCTAACGCGAAACCCGATCTGCCAGTTTAAGCCGGCGTGAATTCAATCGTCGCACGGCCCAAGGCCCAGGCGTGTCGTCGAAACTGATTCGCGACATGTTTCAGAACCATCCGTCAGATCGGGCGATCGCTGAGACTCGTAAAAACCGTTCATCTCAAAAGGGACGTGATCCTCGACACGGCCTCCTCGATATTGGCTCGGCTGTTGAAGGCACTCAATCGAAAATACCCTTCGCCCGCTGCGCCGAATCCGCTACCCGGTGTGCCGACCAGATGTGCTTTGCCGAGTAAGTGGTCGAAGAACTGCCAGCTCGTCATTCCGCCCGGTGTTTTCAGCCAGACGTACGGAGCGTTGACGCCGCCGTGGACAACCAGACCTGCGGCTTTCAATCCGCGACACAGAATCGCCGCATTTTCAAGGTAAAAGTCGATCATGGATCGAACCTGCGTCCGGCCCGTCTCACTGTATACTGCTTCGGCACCGCGTTGGATGATGTAGCTGACTCCGTTGAACTTTGTCGTGTGACGGCGGTTCCAAAGTGAATGGAGATCGACGGATTCTCCGTTTGCAGATTTGGCCGCCAGGCCTTTCGGGACGACCGTGAAGGCGCAGCGAGTTCCGGTGAAACCTGCCGTTTTACTGAAGCTGCGGAACTCGATCGCCACATCCCGAGCTCCTTCGATCTCGTAAATCGAATGCGGGATCGAAGGGTCGGTGATGTACGCTTCGTATGCAGCGTCGAAGAAGATGATCGCGTCGTTGGCTTTCGCATAGTCGACGAATTTCTTTAACGTCGCTCGTGTCGCGACAGTCCCCGTCGGATTGTTGGGGTAACACAGATACAGCAGGTCGACTTTCCTGTCAGGAAGCGACGGAGTGAAATCGTTTTCGGCAGTGACGGGAAGATAGACGAGTCTCGCGTAACGCCCGGATTCGTCGGCAGCTCCCGTTCGACCCGCCATGACATTCGTATCGACGTAAACGGGATAGACCGGGTCCGTGACGGCGATCACATTTTCGGAACCGAAAATATCGAGGATGTTTCCGGTGTCACACTTGGAACCGTCGGATACGAAAATCTCGTCCGGGGAAACGTTCGCCTGTCGGCTGGTAAAATCGTTTTTGGCGATGGCGTTCCTCAGGAAATCGTAACCCTGTTCCGGGCCGTATCCGCGAAACGTTTCGCGTTTTCCCATTTCGTCCGTAGCACGATGCATGGCGTCAATAATCGCAGACGGCAGCGGTTCGGTGACATCGCCAATTCCGAGTCGAATGATTTTTGCGGTCGGATTGTCGGAAGCATATTTAGAAACGCGTCGGCCAATCTCCGGAAACAGATAACCTGCCTTGAGCTTCAGATAATTGTCATTCACAAATGCCATCGATTGATTCTCCGATGATTCCGAAAAAGTTGCGGCGAAGTTGGGACCGAGTTGTAGAACCCGCAGCACACGAATTCAACTTAAGCCCGAGAGCGAACTCTTGTTGGAGTTCACTTGAGCCTGTCTCCCGTAACCAAACCCCTGATTCCTCGACGCCACCATCCGGACAATCCATTCCGAAAACAAGTCGGAAATCGCTCAAAAAAAACCGTTAAAGTTTTTTCATTTCCCCGGCCCCACGGATCCTACCGGACTGCTCCGCCATTGACGTTAATTACTTGTCCTGAGATGAATGAAGCGTCATCGCTGCACAAAAACCGCGCAGTTCGTGCGATGTCCTCGGGCGTTCCCCAGCGCCCGAGCGGAGTTTCGCGAAGTACCCTTTGTTGCCACGAATCGCTGGCAGAATCGCCCCACGCGGTCCTGATCCAGCCTGGAGCAACACAATTGACGCGAACGCGCGGTGCAAGGCTGAGGGCCAGCGAGCGGCTGAAACCCATAACAGCATTTTTTGTTGCGGCAAAAAGTTCGCCGCTGTTCCCTTCCATGCCCCGATCCGCCTGATCCCACCCGATCGTCAAAATCGTTCCATGCCCACGAGCGAACATCCGCTTTCCTATATTTCTCGCAAGGATCATACTGCTGCGCACATCGACATCGAGCAGATATTGCAACTTCTGTTCATAGGTCCATTCGGCAGAGGGACCCGTCAATACGTCGGCACCCGCGTTGTTAACCCAAATATCGATCTTGCCAAATTCACTCCATGCGGTATCAACGAATTGGTCCAAAGAATCTGATTCAGCGAAATCCTTGCAGATGACATGCGCCTGTCGTCCAAGCTGCCGAACTTCATTTGCCAAGTCATCGGCAGCCGAGGCTGACCGTGCATAATGAACGATGACATCAGCGCCTGCCCTGGCGAATTCAAGAGCTGTGGCGCGGCCGATCCCACTTGACGCACCTGTCACAATGGCGATTCGTCCTGTCAAAGAAGCAAAATGGGGCTCTGAAATCTCTGTTCTCCAATCAATAAATCGTCGTTTCGAATGAGCCCGCTCGCGGTCCGGTTAGAGCTTCGTTTGCGATTCCGTTACCGTTTCCGCAGCAGAACGGCCAGCCTTGTGGCAATTTTTAATTGTCGCCGGATTTTGCGATGAGCTCAATTGTGGCGTTCACGGTACAGGTCCCGGCTCATTCGGTATGAACGCTGTTCCCATCCTGTGGAAACAACGTGTCCGGTTTGTTGGAAATATAACGCCTGGAACGCGTGTCGCGTGTGGTCCTTAATCAGTTTCTTCTTGAACCCGGTGCGTATCCCCGGGCTTTGCCGGTCAAATTGCTGCAATTTCCAATATCCGGACCAGTATTTGCTTTAAAGCAATTCTTGACCTGTCGGAATGGTCAATTTTGCCTTAATTTTCTGTGAAGTTATTATGAACATGATCCTTTTGCCTGAAAACCTCGTTCATTTCGAAAGTTTGGCGGACGCGAAACTTTCGATAAGGCTGTTGACTACCGAATCGTATACGAGCATACTTGCCCGTACGACTTTGACTGCTCGCCCTTCAAAATGGCGAGGATTGCCTGAATAATCATTCCAACGCAATTCACATCAGGGCATCGTATGGGTCGCACATTCATTTCGCGCATTTCGGCAATTTGAATTTCCGTCAGTACAAGTTGAATTGACATTTGTCGGTCATCTTGAGGTGCGTTTTGCGTTCCTCGTCTGATGATATGAGACAGACGTTACCCTAAGGAACAACGCGTGTCGAATTCAGGCACAAATTCCGATTCTTCCCAAACGAACGGGAACGAATCACAACGAGAGAAAGTAATTGAAATGATCGCCACTTTTGACTCCCTGGACGCGACTCGATCGGTAACTCCATTTCCCGAACTGTCCGAACAACTCGAACGCGACCTGGTGCAGGTCTTCAAGTTGCTCGCCGACGAAACGCGACTCAAGATCCTGATGTTTTTGCTACGTGAGAATGAATTGCACGTTTCAGCGTTGTGCGAACGGTTGAACCAAAGCCAGCCTGCTGTCAGTCACCACCTGGCTCTGCTGCGAGCAGCAGGCCTGATTGAGCCCCGTCGCGACGGAAAGCACAATTTCTATTCCGTTCGCGAAAAGCATTTCCACAAGCTGATGGGCGAATTGTTTGCCACGATTAGTGATCCCGCTCGCGATGAAGTTCGATTCAGGAATTTTGTCATCACACAAGAGTCGTAATCCCGAACCAAAGTCCAAATCCCGCGAGGGAATTGTCATGAAACCAGGGAACGGTTTGGCGAGTTTATTCGCGTCGGTCGTCCTTTTTGTCGGAATGATGCGTCCATTGGCCGCCGAGCCGACATCGACGCTCGTGGCCGAGCGACCGTATTTTACGATGTTTGCAGCAAGTATTGACAAACTTCTTGCCGCTTGTCGGGTTGTGTTCGATGCGGTTGACCGTCCGGACTTGTCCGGTTCACTCGGTGACCGCATGAAAACGTATCGCGATTTTTCGGGAATCGATAAATCCAGGCCCATCGGAATAATGTCGACCTGGGACGAAAACCTGCCCGCGAACATCGTTTTCCTGCCGGTCAGCCAGATCGATGATCTGTTGAAAACAGCCACATTCGGAATTGTTGGCTATCACGAAGTGAGTCCCGGCCAGTACGAGATTGAACGCCCTGGCCTCCCCTACCATGTTCTCGTCAAAAAAGACTATGCGTTTTTTGCAGAATCCATTGCGACGGTTCGCGGCATCGGAGTGACTCCGGGTCAACTGACTCAGGGATTGCGCGAACGATATGATTTTGTCATCAGTTTTGACTTCATGCAAATCCCGAGGTCGACCAAAGAACGGATCGTCGCGGACATGCGCCGGGACATTGAACCGTGGTTGCAGCCGCAGGATGATGAAGTCTCTGAATCGGCAAATCTGCGAAGATCACTCGGGAAAATGACTCTCGGACTTGTCGAACGTGCGGTTCTCGATGCGAAATCACTCACCGCCGGACTTCGCCTCGATTCGGAATCCGGGCACCTCACTCTCGAAGTGATCGCCGACGCCGTTCCGAAAAGCAATCTGGCGACAACATTCAATCGATTGCAATCGCACCGAAGCGAGTTCTCGTCATTGCTGCAACCCGATGTCCCGGCAGGATTGGCAATCAATCTGCCTGTTGGAGCACTCGTCGATCAAATCCTTGGTACGTCCGGGGATACGACCACGAAAGGTTCCCAGCTGGAAGCAGGACTTCAGTTGGCCGGGGCGCGGATTGGCGACTTGACACTTGTGACGGCCTTGCACGGTACCCAGGCCGGTCGCATTAATGATGCGATCCCGCAACTCGTTTTGAAACTGGAAAAAACAGGAGCCCTCGTATCCATTCGTGAAAACGTCGATTTTCATCGCGGGGTTGTCCTGCATAGTATGACTCCGCGTGAAATACCCGCGTGGATTTCCGATTGGGTTGGGCCTGACATCGAAATTGTCATCGGACAGGGAAAGCAAACAGTCTGGATGGGGATCGGTTCGCCTTCAACACTCGTCGACCGAATCATCGACGCCATTGACCGCGTCGCTGAAGCACCACTCACCAGGGAAATCGGCCCGCTGGTGCATGGTCGATTCCAGGCAAGCAAGTTGCCCGAAATCCTCACGTCGACCCCGTTGATTCCTGACCAGGACCTCAGTGCCACCCGCGAAATACTGTCTCGCGGTGATGACGGATTCAGTTTGACAATCGAACCGGTCAAAGATGGATTGAAGCTGCGGCTGGATGCGGAAGAAGGCTTGATTCGGCTGCTGGGAAAAGATTGGGTCAAACAGATCGACGCCGCGATCACCGAATAACGGATGGCGTCATCGCTGTTCTGTCAGCGATTCAATTCATTTCCGGCATTTTTTTGAGTGTAGCAATCAGTTTTTCAACCGATTTTTCAGTATCTGTCGGTTCTACGAGATCTTCTTTTGCGAAAACCTGAAGTTTCTTGGCCAAGCTCCGCAATTTCACCTGTACCACGGGCGTCTTTCCCTGAAGTTCCGCTTCAATCGGCTTTGCGACGGCCACCAGCTTGTCGGTAGCACCCTTGAAGTCTTCTTTTTTGGCATTTCCGCTGATGCGAACGGCGCGAACTTCCGTAAATGCCGTTTCGAGTACTTTCAATCGCGCGATATCGGCAGCTTTGTTCTGCAACAGGAATGGCAAGGCAAAATAAACGCCGACTCCTAATAAAGCGACGGCGACAATCCCCAACGCGGGAACAAGCAACTTGCCAGGATCAAATGAAAATTGTTTTGACGAGGAGCGTTTGATCGGCGCGATTGGACGATTCGCAATCGCTGCAGTCGGAACAGGTCTGGGCGGAGAAGCGGGTGGTGTTGCGAGTTCGGGCCTGGATGGCGACGAAGGCGGCGGTGCCAATGCCGCTGCGGGTTGGTTCGCCACAGGCTGTGGAATTGAAGGGGCCTCTGAGGCTTTCGGAGCAGCGGACTTAGTCGCGATCGCCGCAGCTGCTTGTACAAGCGACTGCGCGACTTCCGGCGTCGGTTGCGAGGCCCCGACGGTAGTCTGCTCCGGAAACAACCCCGGTAGTTCGCCCGCAGCAACAAATTCGTCGTGTCCGAACCGGATCTGATCGTCGCGGTGCAGCCGCCCGTTAGCGGCCCAACTGATCAGCTTCGGAAGATTGACGGGGCCGTAGAGTTTATCCTGAATTCTGCACCACCAGACCTCAGCGAGTTGAGGATCGGATTCCGGTGAACTGTCTGAAGTTTCCTGGCTGGTTTCAGGTTCCGGCGTATCTTCCCGTTCAGAATCATCGATGGCGGTCGACTGAAAAGGCTCGACAGCTGACTGATCTGTCCTCTCATCCGGAACGACGCGCGAAGCGGACTCGAATGGCAAATGAGCCATCAATTGCCCGATCGATCGGGCTTTGCGCCACGCTCCCGTCGCTCCAAAACGAACTTCATCGTTGCTCGAAAGAGTATGACTCCTGGCAACTTCGATCAGTTCATCAATTGAAATCGGACCAAATTCGTCGCCGAACACCTTATAATACCAGCCCGCCTTTTCCGGCACTCTGATTTGGAAAGAAATTGCGGAGTTCGTCGTGCGAGTTGACCTCGCGTCAGACTGTTCCTGCACAAGGGATGACCCCGCCGTCCGGGCAACTGCCTCCAAATGGGCTCCCGATGCCATGTGTGCCATGAGTTGCCCCATCGAACCGGCTCGACGCCAAGCGCCATTAGTTCCGAATCGCACTTCGTCATCTCTGGACAATGTCTCGCTTTTGGCAAGTTCGATAAGTTCGTTCAAAGTCACTGGACCGAACTCTGCACCGAGCATCCTGTAGTACCAATTGTCCATTCAAAAAACTCCGGCGGCCCAGTTTGGCCTTGCAGCGACATTGACGTTAAAAAATTGTGGGGGTCGAATCAAGTCGAGCGACCATCGAACGCATTATACGGCGTACTTTCCCCATTGCCAGATCGTGGCATCGACCGCAATTTCTTTCGTTGTTCTGTCGCCTGACATGTCGCATTACAGGTCTTGCCGCGTTCATCCGGGTTGGAAGATTATGCCTTTAAAAAAGACCTCCTCGATTGCTGAAAACCGCTTGTTTTCAGTGATCCGTTCGATCCGAATTCGCGTTACGACGCGTGTGTGATCCTGTTTCCATTGTCACGACAACGGAAATTGGCGAAGGTACCGCGACAATCCTCCACTCTGTATTTTCCTTTCTGGAAAACCGCCTTCACGTAATTTTCACAAACGTCGCGTCATATGACGACTCTGGTTCAAGACTCATGAAAATCTCACGAAAACTTTTCGGAGGACTACGCCATGGATACGACATTTTGGCAAGCGATCAGCCAACTCTCACCTGGGCACCAGTTCGGTTTTGCTTTTGCACTGTTTGTTGCGTTCGGTTTCGAGTTCATTAACGGATTTCACGATACCGCCAATGCCGTGACGACTGTGATCTATACGAGGACGCTCAAACCAACCCCTGCAGTCATCCTCTCGGGATTTTGCAATTTTCTGGGAGTGCTCCTGGGTGGGACGATGGTTGCTTTTGCGATCGTCAACCTGTTGCCCGTCGATTTGCTGATCGACAGCTCGTCGACGCGTGCCATCGTCATGGTACTGTCGCTGCTGTTGGCTGGCGTGATCTGGAATCTTGGAACGTGGTGGATGGGTTTGCCAGTCTCCAGTTCGCATTCACTGATCGGTTCGATCGTCGGTGTCGGTATGGCGAACAGCCTGCTGACGAACCGTGGCATTTTTGCAGGGGTCAACTGGCATCAGATACGGCACGTCGGAATGGCATTGCTGATTTCACCACTGATCGGATTCGCACTGGCGACAGGCTTGTTGCTGGCGATGAAACGAGTATTGAAGAACCCCAGTCTCTACCAGCCGCCGGGCGAGGGTGACGAACCGCCGCACTGGATTCGGGGAGTGTTACTCGCGACGTGTGGCGGAGTCAGTTTTGCTCACGGTTCCAACGACGGGCAGAAAGGGATGGGGTTGATCTTGCTGGTGTTGATCGGGTTCATGCCAACGTATTATGCGCTCGACATACATCACGCCGACCTGGTGTCAAACATGCGTGCCGCCGCCATCGAAATTGGAGAGATTCTGGACGAAGAAAACCCGAACGACGCTGCCGCCATCAATGCCGAGCTGGCTCCGATTGTTTCGATGCTTGAAGGAAAGCGATCATTTTCCGAGGTGACACCTGCTCAACGATGGCAGGTTCGCCAGGCCATCTATCAATTTCGCAAACGGATTGCAGAGACCACAATCTCGCCGCAGACCAGGGAAAAAATGGAACCTCAACTCAGGCATTTTTCCCGATCGATCGAATTCGTCCCGTTATGGGTTGTCGTCGGAGTGGCTTTGGCACTCGGGATCGGAACGATGATCGGCTATCAGCGAATCGTCGTCACGATCGCCGAAAAGATTGGCAAGACCCATCTGACTTATGCTCAGGGAGCCGCCGCCGAAGTGGTAGCCGCGACAACGATACTGCTCGCCGATTTTTATCACCTTCCCGTCAGCACCACTCACGTCCTGTCGTCGGGGATCGCAGGGACGATGTACGCGAATCGATCGGGGCTGCAATCTGCAACCCTCAAGAAGATTGCTCTCGCCTGGATCCTCACACTTCCCGCAGCAATGTCGCTTTCCGGGGCACTGTTTATCATGGGCAGCTACCTGATCCCCGGTGCTATGAAATAAAGGGGAGTGGCAACGTGCCAATCCGGGCAGCAACACAACTGCTGCTGCCCGAATCACAATCAAACGGTGATTCAGACTCCTTCCAGCGCCTGCTTCAGGTCGCCAATGATGTCCTGGACATCTTCGGTGCCGATCGACAGTCGCAGGAAGTCGGGGGTCACGCCTGTGGCGAGTTGCTCTTCCGGAGTCAACTGCTGATGCGTGGTGCTGTTCGGGTGGATGATCAGCGATTTGCTGTCGCCGACGTTTGCAAGATGACTGAACAGCTTGACACGGTTGATCAGCTTGATCCCGTTCTCTTTCTGCTGGGTCGGCGTTGCACCCTTAATGCCGAAACCAAGGATTGCTCCACAGCCCTTAGGCAAATACTTCTTGCCGAGCGAATATGACGGATGTTCTTCGAGTCCCGTGTAGTTGACCCAACTGACCTTAGGATGCGATTTCAGGAAGTGCGATACGGCCAACGCGTTTTCGCTGTGCTTCGGCATCCGCAGGTGCAACGTCTCTAACCCCTGCAATAACTGGAACGCATTGAAGGGACTCATTGCCGGACCGAGGTCTCGCAACAATTGGGTTCGCGTCTTCAGCAGGTAGGCCAGATTCATCGGACCAAACGTTTCGAAGAAT
>JANXOO010000103.1 GCA_025353525.1 Schlesneria sp.
TTGCCGGTCTGATACCGCTGCCGTCTCGAGTTCTGATTGGACTCAGGGCGCTTGTCTTTTTGCCACTTGTCGTCTTTCTGGTCGCTCAATTTCTGCTGCCGCTGACCCGCCCGTCTACGAACGAGCCGATCGCCCGCCACGACTGACGAGTTCACGGAATTCATGTTTCAGAGGGTCACGCCGGGAGGACGACGTGCTGAAAAACGGTGGCAGGCAACGGGAAGACCTGGAGTCTGTCCCCGTTTTTCAGCTGGTACATTTTTTTTAACAGTCGCCCGACGGGCTATCGGGGCAGTCCAGGTGAGCGTTCGTTGATCGCCGGGATCACCTGGCGGTGATTTTCTGATCCCGTGGCGTTCCTGAAGTTCGTGGGTTGAACCCGATTATCCGAGTCCACTTCCATCGGCTTCATCGATTGCCCCAGAAATGCCGTCGTAATACTGAGTGTGTCTTTGTGTTGCTGAAGCTTTTGACCGTCTGGCAATTCCATCGCCAATTCGAGGTGCCGTTGAACGCGAGACTGTGTCGGTAATCCCGACTTCCGGTCGACACGGCAGGTCCCCGTACAATACCCGCCGACCACTTGCACCTTGAAGGTTCCATCTGCATTTTGCATCGTCACAGGTGTGCGCGATCCTGCGATGTTTCCGGTAAGCAATATCTCGGCGGACGAT
Organism: Schlesneria sp.; assembly: GCA_025353525.1. Lineage (GTDB taxonomy): Bacteria > Planctomycetota > Planctomycetia > Planctomycetales > Planctomycetaceae > Schlesneria. The sequence continues at coordinate 675 of JANXOO010000103.1, forward strand.
TTTGTCAGTTCTTTCAAAATACACCGTGTCGTCACGTCCATCGGAATCGGAGATTCAGTGTGCCTGGGTTCCAGATCCCAGCCAGAACCCTCTTTGACCGCAACGGCGGGGTGCGCCGGATCGCTGCTATAGGGAAGTAATCCGATACTGTCGTCGATAAAGTTGGCGATGCCGTCTTCCCGTCGGGTGGCTTCCAGTTGCTGGCGGACCGAGGCTTTGTACTGGTCGGGAACGTTGTGAAGACAGCGTTGCAGAAATTCGCCAAAGTCGATGACACTGGCGATTTTGTTGTTCGGTCCGATCCAGAACGAGAAGCCGTTATTCGCCAGGCCAGCATACAGCATTGCTTCGGCGGGTATTGGTCCCGTTTGTTTGTCCGACGAATAGGCGATCCGCTTGCCGCGAATGTCCTGCTCGTATTGAACTTTATGATATCGCACCGTAATCCGCTTTCGCCCGTCCGAATGGACCTCATCGACCAGTAACGACAAAACCATATCGGTACGCGATGTACTAACGCGGAGTTCGTTCTGGTCCATCTGAGTCAGTCGTTGTTCGATTGTTTTGGCGAGTGGAAACCGGTCACCGACCTTCAGTTTCAGTTCCAGTTCTCCTTCGACTGCGGCAGAATCTGTTGCCGTCGCAGACTGCTCGCGGTCGGCGACTTCCGGCTTTTCGAATTCGTGGACTTCGGCGAGATCAACGTCGTCATCGACTTCGGCTCTTTGAAAATAGCTGCACCCTGAAAGGCTTGCCCCAATCGCTATAACGATTGCTGCTCGTCGCAAAATTACCATCGACATCGCACGACCTTCCGTGGAGTAACCTGCCAATTATCGCACCGAATCATCCATCCCTGAATCATCCGATGAAGACGCGAAAGATAGCGAGCGACCTGATTTGCGCGAAGATTGATCTTCGTCAGCGCATAGCGGATTGTCGCGAACGTTGGCCTTCCGTACCTGAAAGGCGACTGGCAGTGAAAATTGACCAAAACGGCGTGAACCGCGGAAACGGGCCTGAAACAAGTCATTTTTCATTGTCGCCACCATAAAAAACGTCGGTTCCCGGTTTTGAGGCGATGTTGTAGAATCCCTGTCCCTGGACGGTTCGGCTCCTTTTTGCCGGGAAGTCGCGATTCGGCCGGGAAAGGCGACATCGTTATCGTAAGGGTGTCAATTGAATCAGGATTCTTCCCGCGAATCTACGGTTGTTATTGATGAATCAGCTTTCTCCACCTCCGCCGATTATAGGGCGGTTTGGCCCGAGCAAATCGGCCTTCGACGAAGATCGACGCGGAACTTTTCGGGCGTTGACGGAAGCCTTCGTTTCGTTGTTCGTTGCTGTATTGCTTTTCCGCACGTTCGCTGCGGAGGGATACATGATCTCGACAGGGTCGATGGCGCCCTGCCTGCTCGGATTTCACAAACGGGTCGTCTGTCCGACGTGCCGGATTACATTTCCATTCGGAACGGCATACGACACGGACGAAGATCCTGAAGCAAATGTTGCGGCTGCCGGTCGTTCAACGGCCGTCTGCCCTAATTGCGGTCAACCGGGCATAGATGTCGCGGACGTCCCGAGAAATCACGGCGATCAGCTGCTGGTGAACAAGCAGGCATATACGTTCGGCACACCGAAACGGTGGGATATCATCGTCTTCCGCAACCCCGCACGTGCGACGGAAGCTTATGTCAAACGAGTGGTCGGGTTACCCGGAGAGAGCCTTCAGATTGTTGGCGGCGACATCGTTGTCAACGGGCAGATTGCACAGAAGTCGTATGCCGAACAAGTGGCCGCCCGAATCCTGGTCCACGATCACTTTTTCCGTCCGATAAACGACGAAACGGTGCCACCTCATTGGCAAATTGTTGAGTCGGATACAGTCGGTTCGGAACGATCGCGGCCCCTTTCGTGGATCGCCAACGGCCCATCGTTCCGATTGCGGGGCGGGGATGTACGCCGACCGGACAAGGATCCCTGGTCGTGGGTCGAATACCATCATTGGGCGCGAGTCGGCGGAGCCTACACCACCACTGTTCCGCTGGCAAAATGGCCCGACAACCTGAGCAGCGAATCGGTTCCAACGGCAGGATTAAAATTCAATCAGGAAAAAGGCGAGTTTTCTGTCACAGGAGCGTTGCCAGGTGACGTTGCAAAACAGTTGCTGGAATTGACAGACGACAAGTCGTTTCAGAACGCCGTTCGGGAACTTTACGAAGGCTCTCATATCTCGGCCATCTACGATGACTATGGATATAACCCGGGTTCCGAAGCGGGAACACCCAATCCGGTCAGCGACCTGATGGTCTCCGTGAATATCACGTTGCAAGGTGGCTCGGGCGAGTTCGTTATTGAGATCACCAACGGCGGCACCGTCTTTTCAGTCGTTTTCGATATCGTACGCCGCGAAATCAATTTGTTCGCCGAACCGTTACCGGAAGGGATGACATTGAACTCTCAGTCGGTTGTCCCGAAATCGGAACCGGTGACAAAGCCGGTTCCCTGGCCAAAATCTTTCGGTAACAGCGGTGGAACAATCGACTTTTCGATTTTCGATCAGCAAATCATGGTGGCCATCGATGGTAAACCGGTTTTTGAGCCGACGTCGTTCGAGCCGCCAAAAGGAATTCAGCCGCCGCGAATTCCGGTTCGATTCGGTGCTCGCGGGCTGGATATCCGCGTCAATCAATTGAAGTTGTATCGTGACGTTTATTACACAGAAACGCGCAGCCGTCATGCGGTGACGCGACCGTACGAATTGACGGAGGACGAATTCTTTGTCCTCGGCGACAACAGTCCCGTTTCTCACGACAGTCGACGCTGGGACAACCCTGTGGTCAACCGGTCGCATCTGGTGGGAAAACCGTTCCTCGTCCATTTGCCGTCGAAGCCGGGCAACCTCAAGATCGGCAACCACGAGATGCAGTTGCGACTTCCCGATTGGGAACGAATCCGGTTTCTCAGATAACCCGATCTGGTTAAACCCGATCTGGTTAAACCCGTTCAGGGGAATCCCGGAATCGGGGTTGTGAGTCACTGATTCAGGATCGTGAGACCGGGTATGGCCGTTCGGCTGGTCCGATATAGTTGGACGACGGGCGAATAATCTTGTTGTCGCTGAGCTGTTCGAGAATATGAGCACACCAGCCGACGATTCGGCTGGCTGCAAACACGCAGGTGAACATGTCGCCTGGAATTCCCATGTAGTGCTGCAAGCTGGCCGAGTAGAAATCGACGTTGCAGTTCTTGTGAATCGTGGCGAGTACCGCCTGTTCCATCGCGATTGAAATGTCATAAAGCTTTGTGTTGCCGGTTTCGAGACCCAGTCGTCGGGACAGGTCCTTCAAATGGATCGCCCTCGGGTCTTCCACCTTGTAGACCGCGTGACCGAAGCCCATAAATTTGCCTTTTTTCGCCCGAACAGAATCGACCCACGGAACGACATTGGCAACATCACCGATTTCCATCAATGTTTTCAGAACCTCGGTATTGGCTCCCCCGTGCAGCGGTCCCTTCAAGGCGCCGATGGCACCTGTGACGGCCGAATAAATGTCCGAAAGTGTCGCGGCAATCACTCGTGCAGCGAATGTACTGGCATTGAGCGCGTGTTCGGCGTGCAGAATCAGAATCAGGTCCATCGCCTTTTCGGCATCTCTGGACGGAGCCTTTCCGTTCAGCATGTACATAAAGTTGGCGGCGTGACCGAGATCCTGTCGCGGGGCGACCGGTTCGAGTCCTTCTTGTATTCTTCGGATCGCGGCGACGATTGTCGCCATTTCGGCGGTCAGTCGGATCGACTTCTCGAAATTCGCTTCGGGGGTTTCAATTTCAGCCAGTTCGTCGTGAACACCCGACATTGAAATCGCGGATCGCAGTGCTGCCATCGGGGGGGTGTGTTTTGGCAGCGTCTTCAAAAATGCCAGGACCGGAGGTTCGATCTCGCGGTGGTGGATCAGGACTTTGTTGAAATCAGCCAATTGTTGCGAGGTTGGCAATTCCCCTTTGAACAGCAGATAAGCAGTCTCTTCAAAGGTACTTCGTTTCGCCAGTTCGTGGATGTTGTATCCGCGGTAAATCAGTTTTCCTTCGTCACCATCGACATCGCAGATTTTCGTATCAGCCGCGACGACACCCTTCAGTCCTTTCGCCGCAGCTTTGTCTGCCGAGGCGTCTTTGTCGGATGCGGGGATAATGGATGATACGGCGGCAGTCATTGACGATCTCACTCGCAAGGCGACCAGGGCTGGCAGGTTGATGGTGAAGCAGGGTTGCGGGCGAACCCTTTCATTTTGCTTGTCGAAAATGCTCTGTTCCGAAGCGATTCCCGATTCCATACGCATCAAGTATAACGCTCAGTCGCTACAGTTCAACAAACGCCATACGATCCGGTATGATGCTGAAGAATTCGAAGGAATTCTACGGTTTCGGAAAATGAAAAGTCCCCGACCACCCTATGGGCGATCGGGGCGACTGGTGCCTGAAACACGGGTTGTCTGCCACTTACTGCAAGATCATCGTTCGCAGATCAACCATGGCGGGGGTCAGGCTGGATGCCAGACGACCCAAAGCAGCCCGATCATCTGTCTGGCATTTGGCGAGATAGGTGTAGACCCGGCGCCATGTATCGTAGAGTTCGGTCATTTCGCCTTTCAGATCAACCTGAGACTTCCCGCTCGCGATATCGTCGTGCAGTTTCGCTGCCCGGTCAGCAAGGTCTGCAGCATCCTGTAAACAATCGCTGGCAAATGACTGTCGATCATCGCCCAGCCAGCCTTTCGCCGCCGCTTCAATCTGCTCTGTGAAATTCTGAATTGCCGCCGCCAGATCTTCCGCAGACTGGCTGTTGAAGTCATCTCGCTGAATCTGCAGCGATGCCCCAAGCGAATTCACCGACCGATTGATCCGATTGAGTACCGCGATCGCCTTGTCGCTGTCGACATCGCGATAAACTTCGATAAAAGCCCGTTCCGCGCCTTCGATTTTCCGAAACGAATCAACGATGTCCGCCGGATTGCCCGACCGGTTGACGGCCTCGGTGAATTGCGCACAACTATTGTAGAACTGATCGGCTGTCCCTAACGCCTGTTTCGATCTGGGAAGCTGCATGACCAGAATGAGCGGTGTCCGCTCGAAAAATTCGTCAATATCCTTCTTCAGCACCGAAGCGAGGTAAATGGATTGAGACTGATCCATTTTTCGCGGCAAAAGTAACAGTTGTTGCACGTCGCCCGCCGACGCTGACACACGCCGCAGGCCACGTTCAATGTAACGGTCGTTTTCGCCGCGCAGTTTGGCCACAACGGGCGACCAGAGTGCCTCGAATTGCTTATATTCGTCCACGATGATATTCGATTCCTGCCACTCGTCACGGATAATGGCAATCATATTCAGGGCGACCTGGCGAATTCGTCCGATCGCCTGACGATAGACCTTCGAGTTACTGCTGTTTCCGAGTTCCGAAGAGACATCCTCTTGCAGATTTTCCAGATCCGCCACCAGTCCTGCCGCCTTGAGATACAATTGACGCCGATCAAGTTGAGGCTGGATCCCTATGGACTGTCGAATTCGCAAATCGGCATCGTTGATGTTTGAAACCAGTTCGCTCAGTTCGCTGGTCAATCCCGGTGTGTTTCCGGTTGCATTTCCAATTCTGAAGGCGAGTTCCCGCCAATCGGCATCGAGTTGCTGAAGTTCGTCCTGAAGCGCACCATCGGATCCCTGTCGCTCCGAAAGCTTTGAAATACTTGCGGCAGTTCCCGACAATCTCAGGGATTCGGTATAGACCTGCCGCAAACCCGACGCGGGATTTGACTGGACCTGTTCGTTAAGAGCATAAGTAAGCTGTTCGAGGCTGTTAGAAAACGCTCGAATCAAAGGCCGGACGGCTTTTAAGTCAAACGTCCGGCCGTCAGCGGAGATTCGGTTCCCTGTGCGGCGAGGACTGTCAAAATCACTGTCGCCCGAGAGCGAATTACTGATGTCGTCAATGAACGCGCGCGTCCGGTCTTTCGAATGCGATGCCCTGGTCGCGTTGGTCCCCTGTGACCAAAGATCTGACGTACCCATTGCCAGAACACCGAAAAATGCCGTCGTCCAGACGATACGAATTCTCGTGCGGGACAAATAAACTCCAAAAGTGGACATCGTGAACGATTCCTTTCTGCGAAGACCGCCAACCTGTGAGCAATTCCAATCGACATTGCGCCGGAGGTCGGGAGACTAGCCAAATCTGCCGATTGCTCCAAGCCGAATTTGCCCATTTTCTGTTTTAGTCAGTTTCGGGCAACCCGATTGAAGGGGCCCGATAGAGTCGGGTCCAAAAATCGGATTGTC
>JANXOO010000115.1 GCA_025353525.1 Schlesneria sp.
GCCTTGGCTCCGGGAGGAGTTTTCGTTAACCAGGCCGGTTCAATGTCACCACCACTGATCGAGCCGCTGGCGCGAACGGCAAAAACTATCGCTTCAGTCTTTCGCGAAACAGTGATTGCCACGGCGATTGTACCGACGTACGGATCGGCGTGGGGTCTCGCGGTGGCGAGCGACAAACCGCTTGACATTCGCCCCGATCCCGCCCGGATTGACCGACTGCTCGCATCAGGAACAAACGGTCAATTCCGTATGTTTGACGGCCAGACGTTGCTCGGACTATTGCAGACGCCAAAGTACGTCCGTGATCGAATCGCTGCAGAATCGGTGATTTACACACTCGACAATCCACCGGGCTTGCACCGCTGATATCAGCGAAAGAAAACCGGGATTCTGCATCCGATTTTTCAGTCCCGTGAAATGTGACAGTTTTCGGCGGGTTGTCCGCCGGACGTTCGATTCGTAGAATCGGGCGGTCGCACGCGGTTTGCATCCGCGTTGCCATGTCAATCATTGTCTGCTGATCGCTGGAAGGAATTCATGCTACCCCGTCGAGAAGTGTTTCCGCACGTCATCGAAATGAACTACCAGGCCCGTCGAAGGCTGGGGTGCTCGGTGTACCTCGTCCACGACGAGGGTGAATGGCTGTTGATCGATATCGGGTTCCAGGAGACGACCGACGAGATCGTCGATACGATCCGTCAGATGGATTTCTCGCTGTCAAAATGCAAATACCTTGTCGCGACGCATGCAGATGTCGACCACATTCAAGGGTTGAAACGAGCCAAGACACTTTTACCAGGCGCGATTACCGTTGGTCACCCGGAATGTCAACAACTGTTGGCCGCCCAAGACCGAATTGTGACTTATGCCGAGATTTCAGCACAGGGTATCTCGATCGATCTTCCCGAAATCAAAATCGAACAAACAATCAACGAAGGTGATACGCTCAAAGTCGGTGGTTTGACGCTGGATGTCTGGAATACGCCGGGACACACTCCCAGCCAACTGTCATTTCGACTGGGTGAGATTCTGTTTTCCGGTGACAACATCTATCGCGACGGAGGTGTCGGGAATATCGATGCTCATCACGGTTCCGATATCCCGGCATTCATCAAATCACTGGAACGCATCCGCGATTCGGATGTGAAATGGCTGCTTCCCAGCCACGGGCCGATTTTTCGAAAAAATGAAGCACAACTGCAAAAGACAATCGCGCGCCTGACCGAATACCAGCATATGGCCGACTTCGGCACATGTGCCGTCGATTGGCCACTCCTGGACGAATGGGAAGATGAACTCGTCCGTGGTTTCGACCCTGAAAAAGCATGACGATTCAGAATCCGCAGACCACCGGATTTTACCGAGACGGTTGTCGTCGTCAGAGATCGGGATTGCACATGTCACTGCATGAATGTCGGTGACGCAGCGATCAGACCCAATCGAACGCGATGTCCAATCCGGGGGCCGAATGCGTTAATGCGCCGACGCTGATTCGCTCGACACCCGTTCGTGCAATTCCGGCAACTGTATCGATCGTGACGCCGCCCGAGGCTTCGAGTTGAACTGCCGGCGCCATTCGATCACGGATTGCAACTGACTCGATCAATTGATCAATGTTCATATTATCGAGCAGGACGATATCTGGCGCACCCGTCAATGCGTTCTTGAGTTGCACGATCGTATCGACTTCGACTTCGATCGGGACGCCTGACGGAGACCTGGTACGGGCCGTTCGAATGGCGTCCGCGATACTCGCTGATCGGGTCAATGCGGCCAGGTGATTATCCTTGATGAGAACTCCATCGAAAAGACCCATCCGGTGATTTGTTCCGCCACCACAGCGAACGGCATATTTTTCGAGTTGCCGCCAGCCTGGCAGTGTCTTTCGTGTGTCCAGAATCTTTGCCCGCGTTCCGCTGACCGCGTCGACAAACTTTCGGGTTAACGACGCAATCCCGCTGAGATGTGTCATGAAATTTAACATCGTTCGTTCGCCCACTAACAGCGATTGCAGCGGGCCAGCCACGATCGCAATGACTGTTCCGCGTGAGACCCGCTCGCCATCGCTTCGTTGTGCGTTCCAGCGGATATTCTCATCGAGCTTCGCAAACACCATGCGACCGATGGGCGAACCGGCAAGGACTCCGTCTGTCCTTGCCACGACCTGAACGCTCCCCTGCTGATCGGCGTCGATCAAAGCTCGACAGGTCAGATCGCCCGCCGTCGACAAGTCTTCCGCAAAGGCCAGTTCAATGAGCTGTCGAGCGGCGGATTGTTCGCTGCTGCCAAAGGTTTGCTCGATCATGTTTGATTCAGTATGCCACCGGTAATGAAGTGGTCGTCGAAAGCGGCCTGTCCGTTCAACGAGACGACGATGTTGCTGAAACGGGAACCGATGTCGATGCGGATGCCGACTGATTCAGTTCTGCCAATCGCGTTTCGGCAAGTTTTGATCCGTACTTTGCGGCGGCTTGCCAATGCAGTTTCGCCACTCCGGTTTTGTGTGCATTCTCGGCTTGTTTGGCGAGTCGTTCGAACCTGACGGACTTCGTCGCGGAGGACTCGTCATTGACGGTTCCCGATTGCCGGGTCAATAATGAATTGGAGCGATTCCCGACTGATGTCGACAATGGACTGGAACGTGTTGGAGCCGAATTCAGGATCGCTTCGTCCATTGCCTGCAAATCGTGGATGTAGACGTGTGCCGTCATGGACGATGCTCGTCGTTCGAGACCAGTCGAAGTCCCTGGGCGAATCGGACCGTACTGATTTCGACCTGACTGAGCTGACGAGACGCCGCCCAGCAAGGCACTTCCCCGATCGGGAACCGAGACAGTCGTATTCACGGATGTGGAACTGACTACTGGCAACTGAACTGTCTGCTGTGCTGACAGAGACTGGCATGTCAAAAGCAAAATCACGAACGATGCGTGGAAAAAGCTGCGACTGCCATTGATGTGCTGTTTTGGCATTTCTCTTTCCTTTCACATCAAGGGATTGGACTTCGTTCGACTGGAATTCTACATTGGTTTGATGCGATCCGACAATCGATAATTCAATCTGAAGTGACAATCCTGCAATTTGAGACTTTTGAGACTGAGGGGTAGCGAGCGATGACAGCCTTTCTGTATTGCCTGAATTCCAGCACGATCCGACCGACGCCCCTCCTGGACAAAATCCGGATTGCCGGTGAGACCGGATATGCCGCCATTGAACTTTGGCACGATGACATCGAAGCCTATGTCGCGTCCGGTGGAAAACTTGCTGACATCCGCAAAGCGCTGGACGACCATCGCCTGCAATTGCCGACGACGATTTACCTCCGAGGCTGGTGCGACACAACGGGTGCAGAGCATGCTGCCGGGCTGGACGAATGCAAACGTCGTCTTGCCGACGCGGCGGCGCTCGGGGCGATCTATTCGATTGCGAGCCCCGCTGGCGGGGCGGTTGATGTGGCTCTCGCTGCTCGCAATTACGCGGAACTCGTGACGCTCGGCCTGTCGTTCGGCGTGAAGCCTGCAATGGAATACCTTGGCTTTGTCGAACAGATCAATACGATCGAATCGGCACTTGAGATCATGACGCTTTCAAAACATCCGTCAGCGACGATTGTCGTCGATCCATTTCATAATTTCAGGGGCGGTGGCCCGTTCTCATCGCTGGGATTGTT
>JANXOO010000143.1 GCA_025353525.1 Schlesneria sp.
CAACGAGAATGGCCCGACCTGTGCGACAGTCCACGTCTGCCCCGCGACATGCAAACCTGGCTCTTGCATCGCGAGACGTTGCTCAGGAATCATTCGCTCGCGGCACAGCGTGACGAAGAAGCCAACGAACTGGCGGCGCGAATCGAAACACACGTCCTCGCGCTGACCGGATTCCCCTCGGTCAATTTGCGAGACAGCGGTCAACAGGCGGCCACAAAACTGTCGTTAGAGGTCGCCAAAACGGCCAAACCGGTTCGCAAGAACAAGACATCGCAGCAAAACCTGTTCGACAGTAATCAGGGATCAGAGGCAGGATCCGCCAACGATATTTCGCCCCTTGTTGAGACCAATACTGCCAGCACGTCTTCCGGAAGTTCGCTGAAAGAACTTCTTGGTCGAGCCGAATCGGTACTCAACGACCAGCGCTTCGCGGTCCAGCGCCGCCGGGACGCGGACGATCTGTGCATGCGACTGAAGAAGGAACTGGCGGAGGCGACGGAGCGAGCGGTTTCAGCCAGGCGTCAATTGAGTGAATGGCAATCGGCGTGGCACGCAGCCATGTCTGAGGTAAAGCTTTCGTCCGAAGTGACTCCGGATGTTGCAGAAGCTTACCTGGTGACTTTGGGGGAACTTGCCGAGCATCGCCAACAGGCCGACCAGCTTGGCGAACGGATCTCGGGGATCGATGCCGATGCTGAACAGTTTGTATCGCGTGTCAAATCGCTCTGTTCCGAGGTTGCACCGGAATTTGCCCCGATGCCGATCGGAGATTGCATCACGTCTCTCGGTAAAAAGCTGACGGACTGCCAGCGCGACGAATCGGTCCGCAATCAACAAACAGCAAAACGCGATCAGGCTGAAGAACAACTCGTTCAGGCCAACGAATCGGCACGTCGTAGCCGAGACCAGTTCAACGAATTGTGCCTCGCCGCAGGCATTTTTCGCTCACCGTCCGATTCAGCAGACGGCGATTCAGCAGACGACAAAACAGCAGACGACGATTCATCGCTGGCGCGACACGCCGAGCGATTTGCCGCGATGTGCCAGGAACTGGAGCAAGTCGAGAAACGGGCCGCGCTCAGGCATCAGCTTGAGGAAAAATGTGATCGACTTTTAAGCCGATTGAGTGAACTGGCCGGGGACGAGCCACTCGACGAATTCCTCGAACGGGTTCGGCAGCAGCCTGAGGGGTCCCTGGAATCGAAAGTGCTTTGGCACGAGCAAGAGCGGGGCAGGTTGGCTGACGAACGGGATCGGTTGAATCAACAACTGGGCGGATTCGAATTGCAACTTCGGCAAATGGATGGAAGCTCCGCTGCTGCCGACGCAGAAGAAGAACGTCGCGTCTGGCTTGCTCAAATCCGGTCCGATGCTGAGCAGTTCATACGACTGAAACTGGCCAGTTCGGTATTGCAAACAGCAATCGAGCGCTACCGCGAGAAGACTCGCGGCCCCGTATTGAAAATCGCCAGCGAGATTTTTCGCGAACTCACGTTGGGTTCGTTCGAGGGATTGCGCGTTGAGGAAGACGACAGCAATCGTCCGGTGATCGCTGGAATCCGGACGGGAAGTCGCGAATCAATCCTGGTATCCGGGATGAGCGAAGGAACGTGCGATCAGATGTACCTTGCTCTCAGACTGGCGAGCCTGCAGTTGGAAACGCCCCCCGGAAGCCAGGTGCCATTCATCATCGACGACATCCTGATCCAGTTTGACGACGCCCGGGCGGCGGCAGCATTACGCGTGTTTGCCCGATTTGGCAAACAGCGTCAGGTGATTTTTTTTACACACCACGAGCATTTGTTACAAATCGCCGGGCAACACATTCCAGGCGAACACAAATCACAGCGGCTGATTGTCCCATAGATCCGCCTGCCGCGAGAAGCATCGTGATCGTGTCATCGTGATCAATTTCCGCTGCCCGACTATCCCTGCTGCGGCATCTCCCGTAGAGTTTCTGGTCGCGGAGTGAGCCAGACGATCGCTGCGAGAGGAAGTTCACTTCTGATCGTGGAGGAAAGTCCGGGCTTCACAGGACAC
>JANXOO010000166.1 GCA_025353525.1 Schlesneria sp.
ATCCGCAGAGACGGCTTGGTCAGTCAGTCGTTTGATCGCGGCGGTGCGCCGTACTTTCGGATGTAGTCATTTCGCAGTTCGGCCGTGTACTCCGCCATATTCTGTCCTGTTTCGCACCAAAACAAATCGTTCTCCGGGAGATGCTCGCCACAACCACAACAGAACGAACCCGCTCCGTACAGGAATGGATTGACCAGGTAACTGCGGATGATATCCTCCGGCATGCGTGTGACCACGCCGCACTTCGGGTGGCGATAAAGCTGCGGAACCCCGTCAAGCGATCCCTCGTAACGGTCGGTCGGGGGTAACGTGGAGTATTCGACTTGCTGCCCGTCTGGGCGTAAAAGCGTATGCTTCGCCGTGTGGCTCGAATAGAAAAGACGAAGAACCAGCTTGTGGCAGTATGGGCAGCGTAAGAACAACATTCGCTGTTACTTCGGAACGGGTCTCGCTACTCGAGTGGAAAACGAACGAAATGTTAATGCAATATGAGCGGAGAGGGAGGGAAACTCCTTTGTCTCGCTTTTCATTGCCCTGAAAAACAGAGGATTCCTGCACAAATCCCCATTTCCATAGGGTTTTGAGCCACTTGCAGGAGTTTGCAGCGAAGATCACGGATTCTCAGGAATTATCAACTGTTTTGGCACACTGTGCCAAATGATTGCGGTGGCCTCCGTACAACGGGGACACGTCATGTTACCAAGAGTAAACACGTTAAGTCAATTTCTCAAGGGTCGAATTTCTCGCGTAATCGCGGTTCGTTCCACCGATAACAAACGTGAAATGATCGCCGGGTGACAGGTTGCACGGGAAAACAGCTCATTTACGCTCGAGAGGCGCGCACCTGCGGCCTGAACTGTCAGTCCTTGACGCGAGCCGCTGTGCGATTGAGACCCGTCGGACTCAGCTACGCGGACGAGCTCGTCGAGGAAGAGGCGTCCTGGAAGAGTTCCCGAGTGCGACTCGGAACGTAGTACCGCTGTTGACTCACGCAACTTGCTGTCGAATCAATCGTTGTCGGTTGACCCGCCACATGAAAGAATCGCCGACCAAACGTTCCCACCAATTCACACCA
>JANXOO010000167.1 GCA_025353525.1 Schlesneria sp.
TGGTGTGAATTGGTGGGAACGTTTGGTCGGCGATTCTTTCATGTGGCGGGTCAACCGACAACGATTGATTCGACAGCAAGTTGCGTGAGTCAACAGCGGTACTACGTTCCGAGTCGCACTCGGGAACTCTTCCAGGACGCCACTTCCTCGACGAGCTCGTCCGCGTAGCTGAGTCCGACGGGTCTCAATCGCACAGCGGCTCGCGCCAAGGGCTGACAGTTCAGGCCGCAGGTGCGCGCTCTCGAGCGTAAGTGAGCTGTTTTCCCGTGCAACCTGTCACCCGGCGATCATTTCACGTTTGTTGTCGGTGGAACGAACCGCGATTACGCGAGAAATTCGACCCTTGAGAAATTGACTTAACGTCTTTACTCTTGGTAACATGACGTGTCCCCGTTGTATGAACGTTGCTTATTGGACTAATTGGAGTTCCATTTTGAAATAAGTGGAGAATAATTTATGCTTCGAGTAGAACATGAAAGAACTTACCTCGTTTGGCCTCCTTGGACGGTTACAACCTCTGATTGGACAGAAGTAAAAAATGAAGTCCAAGAGTACATCTCACTCGCGAAAAGGAATGGGGATCCGTTCCATTGTGTATCGTTTGTTGACGGAGCGGCAGGCAATGGAATAGTTGTGCTTGACTACAATCTGCTCTGTGTTCGCAAAAGTCCTTGGCCGAGAGACTCGCTTTTGACACTGGAGCTAAACCTTCGGATCTTACCAGGAATAGCTCCTCACGAGACACTCCCAATGTACGCTTCTGTTCGTTACCTCGAACGGAACTGCTTTCCCCGTGGAAGGACGTACACGTGTAGTGTCACCGCTGAGAATGCGTTCTCTGCCGGTTGCTGTGTATATTGGCTATTCGATTGTAAAACACCTCCGAAGAAAGATGGGAAAGTTGATGTCCGAATTCGTGAATTTGCTTCATGTTTTGGCTTTACGCTTGAGTTGATATCGAGGCCTTCAGAAGACATTATTAATGAATCGTTGCCGTGGTTTGGTCCCAAAAAGGGTGAACTTGTGTGGTTTAGGGTCATTGGTGGCGAGTCAACACATGGCTTTCATCTCAGTCGTTTGGCTTATGTGTCCTTGACACTCAAGAAAGAATGGTCGTCGCTTATGCGTGCTCATTTAGTTGCAGTGATTGAGGGTGCCCCAAACGTACGTGGTAAATGGGATGTTCATTAACAACTTTGATCAGGTCATCACTTATGACAATCTGGGGCGTTTGACCAAGTGTTCCCGACCGAATTGTGATCGCATTTTTTACCGAATTAACGGTGTAAGGATTTGAGGGTATTTCAGGTTGGTTTACCGAATTGTTGAGAATTTTGGAGGAGCGTTGCCAATGCTCCGAAAATTGGATTAATCGAATGTTTGTTTGATTGTGCCTCGCATTGTCATGCGTACTCGTCTTGATACGACGAGCTTGGGAAACTCAAAGGGGTCAGGGTGCGCCAGCACAAGCCGGAGGATTGTAGCGAATGAAAGTTTCGTACAAGGTAAGACCTAGCCAGTCGCCTTGGCCCCGAGTGATGCGGTGCGTGGGGCGACCTGCGTATCGAAGCGTTCACAGGGGG
>JANXOO010000174.1 GCA_025353525.1 Schlesneria sp.
GTCGTCTGTTCGGCCGTTCGCGAATACTCTTGAAGCTTGTTGCTGATGCTGGTTGTCATACTGGTGCAACCGTTCTTGTCATACACCCGACGAGCGCCGCTTGAACGAGTGTTCGCACGCGCCAACTGGTGTCCTGTTTGAGGAGCTGTTCGAGTTTGACAGGGATATTTCCGACACGGGACAAATGTCCTGCCAGGGAATGAAACTGCGTGATTTGATGAGAGGAACCGGAGGGTTTTTGTCGATCGACGGTTTCTCGTCAAGATGGCTGACGCTGTGAAACAGTCAATTCGTCGACAGGCTGTTCAATCTGGCGTCCTGGCGGGCGGTAATCGGCAGATTCTGCGCCGTCACGCGCTTTTTGCGATATAACCACTTTCGATACCCGAATCGTTCGATGTCCTCGATTTGTAGATTTCATCGCGTTTGAGGATGAATTCGGCTTCGAGTAGCACATCGTTGGGAACTTCGGTGAATGCAATGACCGTCAGGTCGGGAATCCCGCGAAGCAACAGGTGCTTCAATGGACGACGCAGTTGCGAATCGACCAGCAACGTCACTTCGACGCCCCGCTGACCCGCTTCGCGCAGAACCGTGGCCAGCCGAACGATCAGCTCCTGGAACGCATCGGGCTGGATCGCCAGCTTCTTGTCCTGCTGATTTCGGCGGAGTTCCATTTCCAGTGCCGGATCGAAAATGATCGCATGAATTTTGCCGGCAGAATCGATGAACGGATCGCAAATCGCACGGGCCAGGTACGATCTGGCACGCTCGGCCAATTCTTCGGGGTCTTTGACCGTCGGTGCATTATGCGCAAGACTTTCAAGAATCCGCGTCAGGTTCGTGATCGGTACGCGTTCCTGCAATAGCAGCGACAAAACGCGATGGACCGTTCCCATCGACAGCATGTTCGGAATCAATTCGTCCACAACGGCAGACGACGTTTCCTTCGCCTTGTCAATCAGTTTTGTCATGTCTTCCCTGCTGAGCAAATCTCCCGCGTGTCTGCGAAGGACCTCGCGCAGATGAGTCACCATCACACCCGGTGCATCGACGACCGTGCATCCCGTCAGTTCGGCCTGAGACCGATCAATTTCCGAGATCCATTTTGCAGGAAGTCCAAAGGCAGGATCCTTTGCTTCGGTTCCGTTCAAGGCGATCCTCTTTCCTTCGGGGTGAATCGCCAGTACTTTTCCGATCAGAAGTTTGCCGCGTCCGACCTCCTGACCGCCAATCAGAATCCGGTATTCGTCGTCGCCAAGTTGACCATTATCGCGAACTCGCACCAGCGGAATCCACAACCCGCATCGCTTCGCCAGGTCCTTTCGAACAGTAGCAATCCTTTGTAACAGCCCCAGATCCCGCTTCGGATCGACCAGCGGAATCAACTGTCGTCCGATCTCGATGCAGGCCCGATCCGTCTCAAGGAATTCCGACAGGTGTTCTTCCATCGGCGTCATCGACACGACCGGTCGGGTCGGTTCGGATGCTTTTTCAGCGGCAGCCGCAGCAGCCAGCGATTTCGGCGACAATTGATTCGCCGCGTACCAAAGTCCGATCGACATGATGACAAAGGGGATTGTCGGCATCCCCGGTGCGAGCGCCAATAATCCCAGCAGGCCCGCACCGATTTGCAGCGGTCGTCGCTTGGTCAAAAACTGTGTCCCGATTTCCGATCCAAGACCCAACTGGTTCGACGACTTGGTGACGAGAATACCGGCGGCGGTGGCAATAATCAGCGCCGGAATTTGCGAGACAAGCCCGTCGCCAACCGTCAGGATCGAATAGACCTTCAGGGCACGGACCAATGGCATTCCATTCATCAAACCGATCACGATTCCGCCGACCAGATTGATCCCCGTGATGACCATCCCCGCGACGGCATCGCCTCGGACGAACTTGCTCGCACCGTCCATTGCACCGTAGAACTCGGCCTCTTGCAACAGGAATGCCCGTCTGCGTTTCGCTTCAACGTCGTTGATCGCTCCGGCATTCAGGTCGGCGTCGATCGACATTTGTTTACCCGGCATGGCATCGAGCACAAAGCGGGCACCGACTTCAGAGATACGGGTCGCTCCTTTCGTGATGACGACGAACTGGATGATGACCAGAATCAGAAAGACGACCAGTCCGACGACCAGATTTCCACCGACGACGAAATTTCCGAAAGTTTCGACGATCCGGCCGGCATCTGCCTGCAACAGAATCAGTCTTGTCGTTGCCACGTTAAGCGACAATCGACCGAGCGTTAACAGCAACAACGCCGAAGGAAATACCGACAATTCCAGCGGTTGTCCGACACCCAATGTGACCAGCAGCAGCAGGATCGTCACGCTGAGGTTGAGCGTCAGCAACACGTCCAGTAATGCTGTCGGCAACGGCACGATCAACACGACCAGCACGGCCATAACGGCCAGCGGGAAGATCAATTCGCTGCGTTGATTCAAACCCAAAGGAGGGCTGGCGGTCGACATGAGAGACACTCCCGACTAATCCGCGTCGCGTCGTATCAAACGCGTGTTGCAATAAAAAAACAGCATTCCGTTCGTTTCTGACTAATTCGTCCGATCACGCAGATGTCCCCCGCAAGCGGTAGATGTACGCCAGCACTTCGCTGACCGCGAGGAACAATGCCTGGGGGATCTCTTGTCCGACCTTGACTGTTTTGTAGAGTGCTCGGGCGACCGGCTTTCTCTCGACGACCGGAATTCCGTGGCGTCTCGCTTTGGCAGAAATCATCAGTGCGAACTGATCCTGGCCTTTGGCGATAACAATTGGCGCCGCATCGACCCCGCGCTCGTACTTCAATGCAACAGCAAAATGGGTAGGGTTCGTGATGACGACGGTTGCCTTGGAAACCTCTTCGATCATCCGACGCTGATTCGCGATTTCGCGGGCGCGTTGGCGTCGCCTCGCCTGGACCATCGGATCGCCGTTGTCGTCTTTTCGCTCCTGCTTCGTTTCTTCACGCGTCATCATCAAACGCTTTTCGTTGCGATACCACTGAAAGCCGTAATCGGCCGCTCCCATCGTCATCAGAACAGCCGAAATCGCGATCCCCAGTTCGATCGCCAATCCCCAGGCGGTCGAGACGCTCCGGACCAACAGCCCTTCCGCCAGAGTCGAGATGACTGCACCGCGATCGCTTAATACCCACCACGAGACGGCAGTGAGGACGGCCAGTTTGGTCATGGCCACTCCGCCGCGCATGGCGCCTTCGAGCGAGACGATCTTGTGCCAGTTGTCGACAGGGTTCATGCGTTCCCATTTCGGACCCAGCGATTCCGTATTGACATGGAAACCGGCCTGCGCCAGATTCGCTGCCATCCCGATTGCAAACATTCCGCCGATCAGGCCCCCTGCCAGTTGAAAGCCCTGTCCAAATAACCCGTGGAATTGCGACTGGACTCCGTCGATGCTGATATCGGTTGCCAATCGACCAACGTGCTTCCGCAAATCGCCGCTCAGTCCCGTCGCCAGTGTTGCTCCGATCCACGATAGCCCCATCGTGCCGCCGAACATCAGCAAACCGTTGATCAATTCGTGGCTGTACGCGAACTGGCCCTGCTCACGCGCCTCGTCGCGGCGACGCTGTGAAGGGAGTTCTGTCTTGTCATGATCCTGACCGTCTGCCATCGTACTATTGACCGATTAAAATGCCTGAAAAACGCTGTAAAACGGAATTCATCTGCGGCGCCAGTTCGGGCCACAGGATGTAAACAGCGACCAGCCCAACCATAATTCGCAGCGAATATCCGAACGACATCAGATTGAATTGTGGTGCGGTGCGGGCCATCAAACCCAGAACCAGCGACGTAATGAACAAACAACAGGCGACGGGTGCGGCCAGTGTCAGGCCCCACTCTGTGGCAGAGGCCAGCACCGACAATTGTGATGCCACGGGGATCGCCAGAAACGATCCGCCGATCGGTTGTCGCGAGAACGAACGGTGCAGTGCCGCCAGAAACAGATGATGAACGTCCTGTATAAAAAACAGAAGTACGCCGAACAATTCAAAAAACTCGCCCATCGTCGTCGTCGTCTGCGGCCGAGTGGGGTCGGTAATCGCACCGAGTGTCAGTCCCATTTCCTGCGAGATGTATTCACCCGCGATGCGAAACGGAACCAGAAACAACCCGAAAATATAACCGAGCGCGCTTCCGACGATCACCTCGCGAGCGACGGCCATCCCGAACGCCATCCACGGCATGTGGTCCATAGAAACAACGACCTGGGTCGACAAGGCCCGGGATTCGGAAAACCAGAAACAGGTCAGCGCCAAAGCCGTGCCTGCCTTGATCGTTTTAGGGACGAATCGTCCGCCAAGATACGGAATTGTCGCTATAAACGACGAGACACGGGCCAAAATCAGCCCGAATGTCATCAGCCACGTTTCCAGTAATCCATCCATGGCGTTGCCCGTCAATGCCCGACTTGCGCGGCACGAGAAAACATCTGAACCGTGAAGTAAATCGACATCTGAAGTAGCCACGGCATCGCGATCACGAACATTCCGGCCAGCGCCAGAATCCGGGGCGCGAAGCTGAGTGTCTGTTCCTGGATATTCGTCACTGCCTGAAAAATGCTGATTACCAGACCGACAATCAGACTGACGGCCAACGCCGGCGCCGTCAGCAGGACGGCGTGGTAGAAGAATTCGCGTCCGAGCGAGATGGCTTCCAGTTCATTCATGGCAGGTCCTTGTCAGTTTCTGGCAATCGGGTTCGAATTGTCGGATGTGATTGTGTGAACTATCCGAAGCTTTGACTGAGTGACAGGGAAACAAGGTGCCATCCGTCGGCGAGGACGAACAGCAGTATTTTGAACGGTGTCGAGATGATCACGGGAGGCATTTGCATCATTCCCATCGACATCAGAATCGTCGAAACGACCATATCGACCAGCAGGAACGGAATGTAAATGCAAAACCCCATCACGAACGCGGTCTTCAATTCGCTGATAATAAATGCGGGGATCAGAACACTGATCGGCGTGTCCTGCGGCGATTGTATGGGTGATGCATTGGCCATATGAGCGAACAAGGCCAGGTCGTGCTTCCGGGTTTGACGCAGCATAAAACCCTTGTGAATTTCAACACCGCGACGAAACGCATCCAGCCCACTGATTTCGTGGTTCAGGTACGGCAACACAGCCACATCGTTCAGTTTTGTCAGCGTCGGTTCCATGATGAAAATCGTCAGGAACAGCGAGAGGCCGATCAGAACGGTATTCGGCGGGATTTCTTGCGTCGACAGGCCGCGTCGTACGAACGACATCACAATGGCAATCCGGGTGAAACATGTCAGGCACGACAGTGCCGCCGGAAGCAGGACCAGACTTCCTAAAAAGATCGCCATCTGTAGCGGTGGAGACAGGTTCTGCAAGAAACCCGATTCCGCAATACGTTCGATCGATTGTTCGACATGGGTCATGGGCTATACCTTCGCTTCAAATTCGTCCGATGGCGGAACATCCACAACTTCGATCGGGGTGATCTGGTCATTCAGAACGTCTTTGAATGAAGCGGGAATCGCAATGAGCGACTTCAGTCCTGCCGCATCGGTTCCTGCAACCAGTTGCGTGTCGCCCACCTTGACCAGGTAAAGCATCGCGCGATTTCCCAACGCCACACTTCCTTGCACGACCATCGGAGATCCGCTCGCAACACCGCCGATTTGCAAACGCTGCAACCACGGTTTGCCGAACCACAGCGAAACGACGCAAAGGACCAGGACGGCCACCGTTCCAAAACCGAGTCGCATCAACATCGCACCGGTATTCGGAGGTTCGGGCCAACGCGGCGAATACGAAAGTGTGTCCGGGTCCGTCGTGCCCCCGTTCGCGTTGAGATCGTTCGCGTTGCCCCGATTCGAGTTGTTGTTTTCAGAATTGTCATTCGACATCGCATCGTCCTGCGATGACTCGTCCGGTGCGTCGCGTGCGATGGCTTCGTGCGACGCCGTTCGGACCCTGGGACCGGCCGCCTGCGCCAGTGTTGAAAAACTGCAACAGACCGCCAACGCCAAAACGGCGACGGGAACCTTGATTCCGGTCAAAGTCAACATGGACATCGCCTTCCGTGGCTGATGACGAACGGGTTTTATGAGAAGTGAGTCGAGAAGGGTCGTAACTTGTCGGGTATCGTGATGTGATCTGTCGTGATGTGTGGTACGAGTCGCGATTCGCTAGTGGCGTGAACCGTTAATTTCAGTGATTCTGATGGCGAACTGGTCGTTCACGACGACCACTTCGCCGCGTGCGACGCGGACATTCTGGACGACCAGGTCGACCGGGTCCGCGACGAGTCGATCCAGTTCGACGACAGATCCAATATCCAGATTCAGCATATCTTCGACCGACAAGTCAGCCCGACCCAGCACCGCTTCTGCGTCCAGGCGAAAGCCGTACAGGTGATCGAGCGATTTTCCTGCCGCCGGTTTCACGGGAGTGAGATTCGGAAATGAAGGCGTCTTTGCGGCGACTTCCGGTTTCAAGGGCGATGCCTCTTGTGGTCTGGACAATTCCTGGTCCACTTGTTCCAACACCGCGTCGAGTGATTCCGTCATGATTTTCCTTCTGAAAATCGTACAGGTCCGTCTGAGATGACAATTGTGCCGTCATGGCTTTGAATCAGCGATTTGCAGTTGCATTGACCTGGCTGGTCGTACCCGGCGTTCGATTGCGGCGCGTCGCGTCCGACGCAATTTCAAACGCCTGTCGCGTGCCAACGCGACCTGGCCAACCTAAAAACCTTACTTTTCCGGACACCATTGCTCGCAACGGTTCAGTCGTCTTCTGGTTCAGAACGACCACGTCGCCGACCCGAAGCTCGGACATCTGCACGGCAGTCAATTGAACGGTCCCCAATCGGATGGCAAGCTGAGCGTTCATCTCGCGTGCGAGCGATTCCAGTTGCTGACGACTCGAAACGCCGGATGTCGAATCTGCTGATCGGGGCGAGCCGAAAAGTTTGCTGAGGAATTCATGCGGCATCATCCAGCACCATTGAGCGGAGCCGACCGCAGTCCCGATCGTCGTCCGACAGACGACAAACGGTTCCGTGGGTTTGAAGTTCTTTGTTCGTCGCAAATTCGGTTCGCAATCGACGAAGCGAATTACAGGAGGCGTTTCGGTTGTCCAGCTCTCAGTCAACGAATTCGTGATGCATGCAACAAGAACTTCGCCAACCGAGAGTTCAGCAGGAGTCAGATCGCGTTCAGCGGGCCATTCTTCGATGGGCGCTCCCATCATCGCACCGCTCAGGACCTGGGCCAGCGGGTTGGGAAACGCGAAGATCGAACATGTTTCGATATCGGACAGCCGCACCCGAAAGGCGACTGCCTTGTCAGACCATTGTTCGAGCGTCGGACCGGGCCATGCCGAGAAGCATTCGTCGAGTTGAATTTCGACCTTGATGCCGTACCCGGCAATTGCTTCGGTCAATAGCACATTCGACCGGGTGAGCCACTCGGCGAGTTTCGCCTTCGTCTCCGGACGAAGGCTGGGCGGACGCGAAAAATCGTGTGTCTGGATGGTCATTCGACTCGGAATTCTTCAAACAGGATGTCTTGCACGCGTTCGTGCCCATCTTTGAACAGTAACGAGTTAAAATTGTCGAGGATCTCGCGACGCAACCGATTGACGCCCGCTTTTCCGCGAATGTCGTCGATCGTTTTGTCGGCGAGATGGGCCGTCAACCAGGTATTCAAAATCGGTCTCTTCATTTCGACGGCCGATCTCACTTCTTCTTCGTGATCGGGATTGGCCTGTATCGTCACGTCGAGCTGGAAAAACTTGGTCATCGTCAAATCGTTCAGATTGACCACGATCTTGCCAAACGGAACAAAGGACGGCCCGTCACCAGGAGGCTTTTTTGCGGGTGCCCCGTGTGGATCTGCCTTGGCGTGTGGATCTGCTTTTGCATGAGGGTCAGCCGCAGGCTTGGCGTGCGGATCGGCCGCAGGCTTGGCATGGGGATCGGCCTTTGGTGCGGCATCGGTCTTTTTCGCGTGTCCATGGTCTTCGTGATCAGCATCGGCGGAAGCGTCAACAGGCGCAGAAACAGCCGATTCGTTTTTGCCGCTCATCATGCGCGGAATCATGATGCCAACCGCTGACGAAGCCAGTCCGACACCACCTAAAACGAGCATTTTCTTCAGGTTCATGATCCAGCGCCCTGTACTTTTTTGCGACCGAGCACGTCAAAGGCCCCCCAATGACTCAGTGCGCAGTCTGACACTATCAATCTCATCGGCAACCCAAAGTCAAACCTTGAGGATTTCGGGGAATATTCCGAAAACATATTCCAGGAAGCCTGCGGCAACTGCGGGAAAACGGGGATGAGCGGGGGATGGCACGATTGCCACGTTGCCCGCTCACCTTCCGATCAGCGTCTGTCCGCTCTATTTCATCAGTACCGCATCCAGAGTGGAAACGGGTGGCAGTTCTCTCGGGCTGCGAAAGAGGACACCGCATACGGTTCCTCGTTCGCGTCCTGATCGAAAT
>JANXOO010000175.1 GCA_025353525.1 Schlesneria sp.
ATTCAATTTACGCCCGATCTGATGCCATCGGACATCACAGGGACCAACGTCCTTGATGAAAACGACGCCGGACGCCGCGAGTTCCGATTCGTCGAAGGGCCTGTGTTCACGAATATTCTGCTCGCCGACGAAATCAATCGAACGCCCCCCAAAACACAGGCGGCACTGTTACAGTCGATGCAGGAAAAAGAGGTGACGGTCGGTCAGACGACGTATCAGCTTCCCGAACCCTTCTTTGTGATTGCCACACAGAATCCGATCGAGCAGGAAGGGACGTACCCGCTGCCCGAAGCGCAACTCGACCGGTTTATGTTCAACGTCAAAGTCGACTATCCCAACCTTGCTGAAGAAGAATTGATTCTTTCGGCCGGTCTGTCAGGAGAACGGCAGGAAGTTCGCAAGGTGTTGTCAGCGAAGGCGATTCTTTATCTGCAAAAACAGATCCATGCGATTGAAATCGGCCCGCTGACGATCAACTATGTCGCGCGACTCGTCCGCGCGACACGGCCGCTCGACGATACCGCACCCAAATTTGTGAAAGAGCTTGTCGATTGGGGGGCTGGTCCGCGCGCGGGTCAGTTCCTGATTGCCGGTGGAAAGGCGATGGCCGCCATGGATGGTCGCCCCAGCGTCTCGATCGAAGATATCAGGCGCGTTGCAATCCCTGTTTTGCGGCATCGGTTGTCAACGAATTTCCAGGCGCAGGCCGAAGGAATGACATCGGAATCGGTGATCGCCCGTTTGCTGGATGAAATACCGGCACCAAAGATTCCGAAATACGTGTGATCTTCTGCAAAATCGGCCGTCGTTTCTTTCCGAACTGATTTCGGCTGACCGCCAACGAATGCAACTTCCGGATATTGGAAGGTTTCGACTCGTTCCGAAGGTATCGACGCAGAATTTCGGCTCGCACCTGAGCTCCCGTCAAGAGGGACTTTCTGTGTCTTACCGGGCCTACGCGGATTACTCGTGACGCAGGGCTTCGATCGGGTCCATCCGGGCGGCGGATCGCGCGGGATAGATTCCGAAAATGATGCCAATGCTGACCGAAATGCCGAACGCGACGGGAAGACTCCAGAATGCGATCTGCGGTTGTAGCTCGGAAAAGATTTTGGCCATCGGTGATTCGCCCGTCGACTTGTCGAGGACAAAGTTATCAATCACGTATTTGATTCCCTGAAAGGCGATGGGAGTTGACAGACCCATCAGGATGCCGATCAGTCCTCCTGAACCTGACAACACGATCGTTTCGGTCAGGAACTGGTTGATGATGTCACGTTGCCGGGCACCCAGCGCCCGTCGAATTCCGATTTCGCGAGTCCGCTCGGTCACCGTCGCCAGCATGATGTTCATGATTCCGATTCCGCCGACGACAAGACTGATTGCAG
Source organism: Schlesneria sp. (assembly GCA_025353525.1). Classification (GTDB taxonomy): domain Bacteria; phylum Planctomycetota; class Planctomycetia; order Planctomycetales; family Planctomycetaceae; genus Schlesneria. The sequence goes on from JANXOO010000175.1 coordinate 1,389, forward strand.
CGATCGAACCGAGCACGATATTGAAGATCTGTCGAATCTGGTCCGCCTGACGCAATAATTCCAAAGGTACGATCACATCATAATCCGACTTCCCGGCATGCGATTTGGCGAGCGATTCTTTCACAACTTCAGATGTCGCCACGACATCGTCGCGACTCTTCACTTTCAGGGTGATCTGGTTCAATTCAACTTGCTCGGCAGAAAAAGTGCCGCTGAGTCGCGTGAAAACAGTGTCGCCAATGCGACTGCGAAACGTGCTGAGGGGGATGTAAATATCCTTGTTGTATTCCTGACCCGACAGACTTCCACCGATCGCTGCAGATGAGGATCGCGTTCGCATGATTCCGACGATTTTGTATTCCTGGTTACGTACGCGGACCGATTGACCAAGCGGATCGTCGAACGGAAACAGAGTCGACGCAGTTTCTGCTCCCAGTACCGCAATATTGGCGACAGCAGATTCGTCCTCGTCGGTGAGAAACCGGCCTCGAAGCAACGAGAGATGGTTCATATCCGAGTATTCGGTCGTGCATCCGACGAGTCGCACATTCAGGGTTTTCTGGAGATACCGGGCTTCGCTGACGATTTCTCGCATGCGAACCGCTCCCGTAATGGTCGGCAAGGTTTTAATCAGCAGATCATAGTCGGATCTCAGCAAACCGTATTGCGGGACCACCATTCCCCGGCGGCCGCCGGATCCACCGCTGGACTGCTGCGAATCGGCGGGAGGCTTGACTGTGACAATGATGATGTTGGTGGCACCGAGTGCGAGTACCTGTTTTTGAGCCTGGGCGCTGGCTCCTTCTCCGATAGCCAGCATGGCGATGACCGAGAAAACACCAAAGACGATCCCCAGCATCGTCAGACCGGACCGCAACTTGTGCAGCAGGAGACTTTTCATCGCCAGCCGGATTGTGCGGAGTGTTTCGGAAAAGGGCATATTGGACAGTTCTCATCGTTCGTGCGAAAGCATCAACTCAAGCCTCGAAATCGGCTACAAGCTTCCGGGCAACTCCGGTCGGTTTTCGAAGTCTGGCTGACCGCCCCAGCCGAGTTTCCGATGCAGTGTGGCGTAATAGCTGTGATCCGGCAATCGGGCGAGCTGAAAGCTGAAGGGGGCCTTGCGAATCTCGATTCGGTCGTCCGGCCTCAATGGGCGCTTGATCTGGCCGTCGATGACCAGCATCGCTCCCTCAGGAAAATCGGGCGCAGTCAGCGTGTAGATGCAATCGGCACGATCGACCAGCGGGCGATTCGTCAGTGTATGCGGGCAGATCGGTGTAATCACGAATGCTTGCAAGTCCTGTCGGAGCAACGGGCCCCCCGCTCCCAGACTGTGTGCAGTTGACCCGACGGGCGTGCTGACGATCAATCCGTCGCAGCGATAGGTTGTCACCGGCTCACCATTGATGGCCAAATGGATGTGCAGAATTCGTAGCGCCGATCCGGCAAGGACTGAAACTTCGTTTAACCCAAGATACTTCTCCTGAGTTCCATCGGCGTGCAACAAGCGGCATTCAAACATCAGATGATGAATCACCTGATACCCGTGAGCCAGAATTCGAGGGAACTTTTGCTGAAACTCGCTCGGCGAAAGATCGGCCAAAAAACCGAGTCGGCCAAGGTTCACACCGAGCAGCGGGCGCTGGTTTGTTCCGAGTTGCCGACACGTCCGAAGGATCGTGCCATCGCCGCCAAGTACGACGACCATGTCAAACTGACGACGCCCCAGTTTCAATTCATCAGGAGACCCGAAAACACTCAGTTTGACGCCGGGTTGCCGCTGCAGAAACCCGATGATCGATGTCCGAACCGCTTCGACACCCTCTCCGCCGGAACGGCTGGTCAGCGCCAATCGAATTTGTGTCGGGTTGGGCATAGGCAAGTCATCATTCTGCTCGCGGCCAGGTTAACGGTCGTTGTCAACCCGTGACGGCAAAGCGCCGATACCGCCTGCATTGCAAGTCGTTACAATCTCGTCCATTCTAAAAGCAATCAAGTCAAATCGTCGCAGTGCGAGGGTAACGCGGTCTCGCGTTACTTGTTGTGGAGGGAACGTCGGCAGGTCGCTGGCGTGGCGTTGGCGGGACCAATGATACCAGGGAAGCGGGGGCGAATGTCAGTCCGAAATCGTTCGTCGTGAAGGATTTCATCCCGAATTCACGTTGTGCAAGTATTTTGTGTTTTATCGAATCGGAATGTAACTCGACGATGACAGATTGCATCAGATACAATGATTGTGAGAGGTGTTCGAGCCGTATGCCGACACCGGGTGTTTTGGATGTTCGTCTGTTTGACGGAGGATTCATTGATGAAGAAGAGTTTTGCCGCGATTACTGCCGTTTTGGTCGCCACAGCCGGTTTGGCCGTTGCCGCCGAAATACGATCGGGACTCGAAAAAGGGAAGGACGTTCCGGCGTTCTACGTCAAGGATGTCACCGGACCAGCCAAAGACGGAGCTGAGCTTTGTTATCGGTGCAGGTACATTACTCAACCGGTCGTCAGCGTCTTTGCAAAGGAAATGACGGACGAAGTCGCTCAACTGTCGAAGGAATTCGACAACGTTGTCGCGAAAAATCGTGACAAGAAGATGGCAGGTTTCGTGGTGCTCATGTCCAACGACCCCAAAAGCGCCGCCCCTTCTCTGGTTGCCGCTGCCGACAAATACAAAATCAGTCAGATGCCCCTGACAACGTTCAAGGGATCTCACGGACCCGACGGCTACAAGATTAACGCTGATGCCGATGTCACTGTGATGATGTGGGTGGATGGTCAAGTCAAAGTCAGCCGGGGAATGAGCAACGCCGACATTAACAAAGAATCGATTGCAAAGCTCGTTGCGGAAACGAAAACGATTCTGGACTAGTTGGTCGCGGGATTTCCGGATTGAAGACAGGCTAAAGCTTGAACTCCAACTTTCTGAACTTCAGCTTCCCAAACCCGGGTTGTCGTTGTTCTGCGTTTGATTTTTGGTTGCGCCAACGTTGATGTTGAAAGTGCCCCGTGTTCCTTCGGACTCGGGGTGCTTTCGTTTTGAATGCATTGGATCAGGCGGAGGAATCGAAATGATCGATTTTCGACGATTTCTGATTCTGACGCCCCATGAGAGTCCGAATGCGTGCCACTCCTGGCTGAAACTGTGCCGTTTAGATTCCGGCAAAACCGAAATCTGACAACGCAGACACTCCGTTTGAATTGCGAGGCGTTGCTTGTGTCCTGTATTCTCTGATCGAAACGTGTTTGCCGCTTGTTACTGATTTCAGAGAATATGCTCGCATGAAGCCCATTCAAAAACTGCTCGTCGCCAATCGAAGCGAAATTGCCATCCGAATCTGCCGGTCGGCTCACGAACTGCACATTCGTACGGTGGCCATTTACACCCACGAAGACCGCTATGCCCTGCATCGATTCAAAGCCGACGAGGCATACCAGATCGGGCAGCCGGGTGAGCCGATTCGGGCGTACCTTGATATCCCTGCCATTATTCGAATCGCCAAACAGGCAGGTGTCGACGCCATTCATCCGGGTTATGGATTTCTGTCCGAGAATCCCGCGTTGGCGGCTGCTTGCGATGACGCCGGAATCATTTTTGTCGGTCCGGGAGTCAAGATCCTCGAATCGCTTGGAAACAAAATCACCGCTCGCGAAATCGCTCGCAAAGCGGGTGTGCCCGTTCTTGGTGGCAGTTCAAAGCCGATTGCCGATGTGGCAGACGGCCTGAAACTTGCCGAAGCGACCGGATACCCCGTGATGCTCAAGGCGGCCAATGGAGGCGGCGGACGCGGCATGCGCGTTGTTTTGAAGGCCGAGGATTTGCCTGGCCTGTTCGATCAGGCTCAGCGCGAATCGATGTCAGCGTTCGGTTCGCCCGATATCTTCGTCGAAAAATTCATCCGGCAGCCGCGGCACATCGAAGTGCAGTTACTGGGCGATAAACACGGAAATCTGGTTCATCTTTTCGAGCGAGATTGTTCCGTTCAACGCCGTCATCAGAAAGTGGTCGAGATCGCCCCTGCTCCGTTTCTGGATCCAAAAACGCGCGATGCCATCTGCAAGTCGGCGATCGACATCGGTCGCGCGGTCGGCTATCAAAATGCCGGGACCGTCGAATTTCTCTTCGACACCGAACGAAACGACTATTACTTCATCGAAGTCAATCCGCGGATTCAGGTCGAGCACACCGTGACCGAAGAAGTCACGGGTATTGATATCGTCAAATCCCAGATCCTGATCGCACAAGGAACTCCGCTTTCGGATCCCGAGATCAATCTGGGATCGCAGGCCGACATCCGCACGAACGGGTTTGCAATCCAGTGCCGCGTCACGACCGAAGATCCTGCCAACAATTTCATGCCCGATTACGGCCGCGTATCGCACTACCGTTCCGCCGGGGGGCGGGCGTTCGGCTGGACGGAGGGAGTGCTTTTTCAGGAGCGGTCATCAATCCGTTCTACGATTCACTGCTTGTAAAAGTATCCGTTCGAGGACGCCGGTTCGGGGATGCCGCAATCCGAATGGAACGAGTCCTTCAAGAGTTCCGTATTCGCGGTGTCAAAACCAATATCCCGTTTCTTATCAAGGTGATGACTCATCCCAAATTCATCGCAGGCGGATTCACCACACGATTCATTGACGAAACACCTGAACTGTTCCAGTTCGCGCCTCGCAAGGATCGAGCGACCAAGCTGTTGACGTTCCTCGCGGATACGATTTTGAATACGGGAAAAACTCATGCTGCTGCTGCGTTGAAAGTTGACAGGTCGCCAGCTCCGCTACCGGCCCTGGATCTGAATTCGCCGATTCCGCCGGGGACAAAAGACAAACTGAAAGAGCTGGGGCCGAAAAAGTTTTCGGAATGGGTGCTCGCACAGAAGCAGTTGCTTATCACTGATACGACCATGCGTGACGCTCACCAGTCGTTACTCGCAACGCGATTCCGGACCCATGATTTGCTGAACGTTGCCGATGCGTACGCGCGGCTTTGTCCACAGTTCTTTTCGCTGGAAATGTGGGGCGGAGCCACCTTCGACACGGCCATGCGTTTCAACAAGGAATGCCCCTGGGACCGACTGGCTCAATTGCGCGAGCGGATTCCCAATATTCTGTTTCAAATGCTGTTGCGTGCGTCGAATGCCGTCGGCTATACCAACTATCCCGACAATGTCGAGACCGAATTTGTCAAAGAGGCGGCTCAAGCGGGCATGGACGTGTTCCGCGTTTTTGATTCCTTGAACTGGACGCGAAACATGCGCGTGGCGATGGATGCCGTTTGCGACACCGGGATGCTGTGTGAAGCGGCCATTTGTTATACGGGTGACATTCTTAATCCCGATCGCCCGAAATACGATTTGAAGTATTACGTGAACCTGGCGAAAGAACTCGAAAAAGGAGGCGCTCATTTACTCGCGATCAAGGATATGGCAGGACTTTGCAAGCCTGCGGCAGCGGCCCTGCTTGTGCAAACACTGAAAGGCGAGATCGGGATTCCGATCCACTTTCACACGCACGACACGGCAGGGATTCAGGCGGCATCAATTCTGATGGCCAGCGACGCGGGGCTGGATATCGCTGATGCGGCACTCGCCCCGATGTCGGGAGGAACCTCGCAACCGAATCTGAATGCCATTGTGGAAGCGATCCGTTTCTCGGATCGAAATCCGGGCCTGAAGACCGACCACCTCGATTCACTGGCCCGTTATTGGGAAGTCGTCAGGCAATACTATCAGCCGTTCGAGACCGTGATGTTGCCTGCCACGGCAGATCTTTATCAGCATGAGATGCCAGGCGGGCAGTACACCAACCTGTATCAACAGGCCAAGGCACTCGGGATGGCTGATCGATGGACAGAGATTTGTCGCACGTACGCCGAAGTGAACCGTCTGTTCGGTGATATCGTCAAAGTCACTCCGAGTTCAAAGAGTGTCGGCGATATGGCGCTGTTCATGGTGGCAAACGGTTTGACATCAGCAGACATCCTGAACGACAAGAAAGACCTGTCGTTTCCTGAAAGCGTGATCGACCTCATCAGCGGCAAGATGGGACAACCGCCAGGCGGTTTTCCACTGGCTGTTCAGCGCCGGATCCTGCGAGACACGCCGCTCGTCAGCGGGCGACCGGGTGAAAGCCTGCTACCTGCCGACTTTACCGACGCTGCCGAGAAGGTTCGTGCAATCCTCAAGCGAGACCCTTCGAACTGCGAAGTCGTGACATGGTTGCTTTATCCAAAAGTTTATGCAGATTTCATTGAACACCAACAACTGAATTCAGACACGAGCTGCCTGCCGACCCCGGTCTTCTTTTACGGCCAGGCGCCAGGCGAAGAAATTTCGTTCGATATCGAACCGGGCAAACGATTGATCGTGAAGTTTTTGTCAATCAGCGATCCGCACCCTGATGGCACGCGAACGGTGTTCTTCGAACTGAATGGTCAGCCGCGCGATGTCACTGTCGTTGACAAAGCTCTGGAACCCCAGGCGTCCGCAAACCTCAAAGCCGATCCGGCGAATGCCAAACATATCGGTGCGAGCATGCCAGGAATGATTTCGACAATCGCTGTTAATGCAGGTGACAACGTCACTAAAGGCCAAAAGTTGCTCAGTCTTGAAGCGATGAAAATGGAGACGAATATCACCGCCGAACGCGTCGGTAAAATCGGGCAGGTATTGGTCAAACGGGGGACACAAGTCGCCGCCGGTGATTTGTTGATGACCATGGAATAGAACGAGCCATGCAACTTGCAGAGCAGGTCCGATCAAAGGCTCAGTCGATGCTGGCTGAGTCCGCCTCCATGTCGCATGACCAATTGAACAACGTACTGCGATTGTTTGCCAAGTATCGATCACTGCTGATTCAGAACACATTGCTCGCAGAATTCGGTTCGCGCGTTCAGAACGGACCGTTTGCGACGATGGAATTCGTGACGACAAGCGCCGAAGGATGCCTGATTGCCAAGCTGATCGGTTGTTACGAACGCGAACTGCATCCGTTCGTCGAGTCCGTGATTGCCGCCAGCTACGAAGTAATCGTCAATATCGGTTGCGCCGACGGCTACTATGCGGTGGGGTTCGCCCGACGATGTCCGCGTTCGAAGATCTACGCGTTCGACATCAACCCTGTCGCGCAAAATGCGTGCCGCGAGTTGGCCGCTCGCAACGGAGTTGCCGACCGGCTGGAAGTCAGCGGTCTGTTCTCGCCCGATTCCTTTCAAATGTTTCGGGGGAAGCGAACTCTTGCAATGATCGATATCGAAGGGAGCGAGCTCGAACTGATCACAGGCGTGCCCGCCACAGAATTGGCCCATCTGGACCTGATTATCGAGTGCCATGATTGTTTTCAGCCGTCGATCAGCGAGCGATTGTTCCGTCACTTGTCGGAAAGCCATCACGTTCAGCGGATCGACAATGAATTAATGGCCGCCCCATTGCCACCACTATTCAAAACGTTTGGACATCTCGACCAATTGCTGGCAATATGGGAATGGCGCGTCGGGCCAACGCCGTGGATTGTGGCCGTTTCGAAGGCAAGGGACGATCTTTTGTCGTCTGATTCCCCGGACAATCCTCGATTTGATAAAACCGAACGTTGCTCGAATGACAACAAGTAACGAGCCCGCACAAGACGTACCATTCAAATGCCGATGAGGTCATCATCCGCGGGAATGTTTCGTCCCGGCGAGATGATCTTAAAAAACTGTTTTCAACCCGACGATAGAAATGAAGAGGTTCCCGAGATGCCCCGATCCGCAGTCACAGTCAGCCTGGTGACAGACGCCAGAGGCGGCCCGTTCGTGTTTTGGGACGACCTTCCGTCGGCCTGTCGCGACGCTGCAGATCTCGGTTTCGACGCGATCGAGTTATTTGCTCCAGGGCCACAGGCAGTTTCAAAAAGCGATCTGGCTGCGTTGCTTGAAAAGCATCGCCTGCACCTCGCGGCAGTCGGTACCGGTGCCGGGTGGGTCATCCACAAGCTGAGCCTGACAAATTCTGACGAAAACATTCGCATCAAGGCAAAAGAATTCATCCGCTCGATGATCGCATTTGGTGGAGCTCATGGTGCTCCTGCGATCATTGGCTCAATGCAGGGTAAATGGGGCGACGGTGTCTCAAAAGAACAGGCCATGATCTGGCTGGGTGAAGCGCTCGATGAACTCGGAAAGTTTGCCCGGACATTTAATGTTCCACTGATTTACGAGCCATTGAATCGATACGAAACCAATTTGGTGAATACGGTCGCCGCTGGAGTCGATTTGATGGAATCGCTGAAAACAGACAATGTCCGCCTGCTGGCTGACCTGTTCCACATGAACATCGAAGAGGCCGATCTGGCGGCAGCGTTAAAACTGGGTGGAACGTGGATCGGACATATTCACTTTGTCGATTCAAATCGTCGCCCTGCCGGTTGTGGACACATGCAATACACGCCGATTGCCGCCGCTTTGAATGGAATCGGCTATTCCGGATACCTTTCGGCAGAAGCACTCTCGTGGCCGGATCCGCATTCTGCCGCGGAACAGACGATTCGCGAATTCCGCCGCCTGTTTGGCGTGGTCAAGTAGCAGATTTCGAATAGAATTCATCTATTAGCGATGTTTTTCCCAATTGGTTTCGTGTGCGGAAATGTGGTCGAAGTTCTGTCAATTTCTGGAATTGATCCGGTTCAGCCACACGGTCTTTGCGTTGCCATTCGCATTGCTCTCGGCGGGGCTCGCCTGGCGACTGCCAGAGAGTCCATTCTCTGCAATTCAATTGCTGGGCATTGTGGTTTGCATGGTTTTTGCCAGATCGGCGGCCATGGCGTTCAACCGGATTGTCGACAGGCACTTCGATGCATCAAATCCCCGAACTGAACGGCGTCATCTTCCCGCCGGACTGTTAAAATTGTCGACGGTCACCGGATTGACGGTGCTGAGTGCTTTGGGGTTCGTCGCAGGTACAGCGATCTTTCTGCCGAACCCCTGGCCGCTGAGACTGTCGATTCCGGTACTGCTGTTTCTGCTCGGTTATTCCTACGCGAAACGATTCACGATCTGGTGCCACTATTGGCTTTCCGCTGCACTGATGCTTTCGCCATTGGCTGCATGGATTGCAATTCGCGGCGAATTGTCCGTCGTTCCTGCGCTTCTGTCCGCAGTCATTTTCTTCTGGGTCGGCGGGTTTGACATTCTCTATGCCTGTCAGGATGTCGATTTCGACCGGTCGCGGGGGCTATACAGTATTCCCGCGCGGTGGGGCATCCCGACCGCACTCCGCCTCGCATTTCTCAGCCATCTGCTGACGATTGCCAGCCTCTTTTCACTCTGGTACTTCGCCGGGTTCGGTATTGTGTTTTTTGCCGGCTGCCTTGCTGTGACCGGGTTGTTGCTCTACGAACATTCTCTGGTAAATCCTGCCGACCTGACGAAAGTGAACATCGCGTTTTTCAATGTCAATGCCGTCGTGAGTCTTGGATTGCTGCTGTTCGGCCTGGCCGATATCTGGATCGTCAAGGCGCCCGCTTACTCTCAACCACCAGTTGCTGCTGTCACGACCATTTCGACCCGATAACCTGCTGCCAGCCCCGCCTGGACGCATGCTCGCGACGGTGCGTGCCCTGACGGCACCCATGCGTCCCATAACTCGTTCAAAACCCCTCCGTCACCCAGATCGGCAAGGTAGATCAATACTTGCAACAAGCGCGTGCGACCGCTGCCGATCACTGACAAACGAGAATCGATTTGAGAGAGGATCTGAGTGACCTGTCCGCGCACATCCTGGCTCGGGTCATCCGCGACTTCTACAAACCAGGCGGTCGCACCGTGGATGACAACGTCCGACCAGCGGCGAGTGACGCCAATTCGTTCAATTGCTGACATTTTGTTAATCCGGGCAGTTTCATGAAATGGAATACAGGTTTCAGCGTTTAAAGCTTTATACTGGCAGTGCGGTGGACTGAGCCATTCCGTCAAAATTGCAAATCCTGATGCCATCATGCAGAGCTTGACGACGTATATTCTGCTCGCGTCATCATGATGAATCGCTCAGACTGATTGAAGTGATTTTGACGTCGGCCAAAGATTTACTCAAGGTGGCAACAATGCCTGTTACGGTCGTTCATCCTGACAACGCAAAGGAAGTACCTGGAGGCGAGATCCCCTCGCCGCCCGCTATTCCCTCTGCAATATCAGGTTGGATGGCATCCCGTCGCGAGCGAAATCAAAGCCGGGAACCGCTGTCCGTGAATTCCGCAGTGACGCCGGAAACAGGATCACCTCCGCGACCGACTGGCAATTCAGCGGCATTCGGATCTTTGGCGGCCCGGTCGATCGCTGTAAAGGCTGTCAGGCAGAATTCGACTGTCGTGCGACGTTTTGGCGATACCCGACTTTCATGGAAGAGGGGGCTCGCCAATCTGCTGTCGACCCGCAAAACAATCGGCATCGGGTTTTCGATACTCGTACATTCGGTCGTTCTTTCAGTTCTGGCCAGCTATTATTTTTCTGGGCCGGCAACTCGCGACGAACCGCAAATCCAGGGAGTTGCGGGGCAGGTGGACGATGTCGGGAGCGACGGAATTCTGGATACCGGACTGCCTTCGGAAGCGGGCGAGTCAGCTCCGTTGCAAATGTCAGACGTGACCCAATCGCTCGAAACACTCGGTTCACAAAACGAATTCGGACAAACATTGCGAACCGGTTTTGGAGGCAAAGGAAACGGAGACGGTGACGAAGGAACAGGGGCTTCAATGCATGCGGCCGGATTACGAATTCCCGGTCACGCGCAGACAAAAGGAAGTTTTAGCGCATGGTCCGAACCGCGAGATCCGAAGCCAGGAGAGGAATATGAAGTCGTCATTCGCATTCGTTTGCCGGACAAAATCACAAAATTCCGCGGTTCCGACATTACCGGAAACGTGATTGGTACCGATCGATATCGAAAGACGATTCGATTCAGATCGAACGAGTTCTTTCCGGTTGAAAACGGAGCGGTCGAAATCAGAATTCAGATTCCAGGCGCTCAGCGGCTCGTTCGCGATACAATCCGGGTAGAATCCAGAATCCTTCGCGAAAAACAGGTATTCGAGATCGAGTTCTGAACGACGAGTTCGAGTTTCGATCAGGGGATTTCTAACCCTCTCCTTTTGACGATTGTCGTTGCCCAGGTCCTCGACCTCCTCGACGAAGCAGCGGATTTCTTCGACCTGAGGGACCGCTCGGGCCACTGCCCATGCCACGACCCATTCCCCCACTGTCGGGCTTGCTGTTCATCATTTGATCCATCTGGCTCATGCCGTTTCCGGAACCTGCCAGTCCTCCTGTCTGCTTTTCTTTGTCTTTAATGAGCTTGTGTTCAAATGCTTCCCGATCTTTCCAGTAGTTTTCATCGACCTTGTCATGGCCGGATACCGGATGTCCGATCAATTTCAGTTCGCCCGACGATGTGACGACCAATGCTTCTTCAGGAAGGCCGAGAATCGCCTCATTGTGCCCTTTTTCGGGCGTTAACTTCAGATCCGGATGCAGATCAAGCGGAATTCGTACATCGGATTCAAGATCAACCAGCACGTCCTGGGTCAGGAATGTATGTGAGGGACTGGCTTTTTCCAAAGTTCCTGCGATCAGATCAGGGATCAGTGTTCCCTTTTTCACCTCGCCGATGAAATCACCGATTGCGCGCAAGTTCAAGACGTCGCTGATGACCGCTCCAACTTTTGTATCCCATTCAAAAATCGACAGCGACGCCACAGGGCGGCTGGCATTCAACTTGTCTTCATTGTACGGCTCGCGTTCAACATCCTTCAGAAAGTAGTTGGTCGTCGTCTTGACAATTTCGGGATTGGAAATATTGCTCCAAGGAGTGTCACGTCCTTCGCCTTTTGCGATTTCCGGATCGGCTCCCGCCAGATCCTCGGGCGACCGCTCAAAGTTGGGATTGAGCAATTTCAAGCGGACGCGGTATCGATACGCCATCCCCGGCTGGACATCCAGATCGAAGTAGCGGAACAGCAGATACGATTTTCTGGTTGTGAGTTTGTCGAGTGACCCGCGCATTCCCATTCCCGGCCCCGAACCCATCCCCATCCCCGGTCCCGGTCCTGAACCCATCCCCATTCCCGGCCCTGAACCCATACTCGAACTCATACCCATACTCGAGCTGGAACCCATACTCGAACTGGAACCCATGGCAGATGACCCCATGGTTTTCATCATCTGCTCCATGGAATTTCGACCGACATCATTTCGTGCCACCTGGTTCATGTTACCTTTGATATCGCGCTGTACGACCGAAAATCCTTTCCGTTTGGATTTGGTCGTATCGGTCAGCTTTGCTTCATCCATCGCATTGTCGAGTCCAGCCAAAAGCTTCTTTTCGAGCTCGATTTCTTCCGGTGTCATCTCGTCATCCTTGATTTTTGGATGCGTTGCAAAATCCTTCCAAAGGCCGAGCAGGTTCATTGGAAGTGGCATCGTGATCACCGGATCGCGCAATGCAATCGGCACCGGATCTTCAGGATCGAGGTCCGAACATTCTTCCAGAAGTTCGAGTGCACTGGTGGTACTCACCGCTTCCCACTTGCTGTCTTTCCATGGATCCGAACCTGCCTTGGCCGTCTGACGCTCCATTATAAAATCCGAGATTTCCACCAGATCCTGAACTTCACTCGTCGGCAGATGCAGCGCCTTCGCGTAATTGTCAATCTGTTTTTTCAGTGGAAAAACCCCTCTGACAGCAATAAATCGAACCCCTCGCACAGCAGACCCTGACGCCATTCCTCTCATGCCGCCCATATCGGACCCCATGCCAGACCCCATGCCAGATCCCATGCTTCCCATACTCGAACCCATGCTCCCCATGCTCGAACCCATATTGGGAGGCATCATCATCCCCTGTCCCGTCGACTTTTTAGTGCCGCCTGG
>JANXOO010000196.1 GCA_025353525.1 Schlesneria sp.
CAACGACTCGTTCTCGCAAATGGAATCGGGCGTCTGCCGGAAAATCACAGCAATCGCGACTCGCGGAAACCGTCAACATGTTTCCGACAATACTCAATTCGACTTTGTCCGCAGAAACGGCGGGCAGGTCAATCTGTACGATGATTTCGCCAGGCAATTCGACGATATCTGCCGCTGGAAGTGACGGACGATTGGTACCGGTCAGCCCGAGCGTTTCGAGGGCTCGTTCGCCCGTCGTTCGCACAGCGTCGAGCCAGCGATCGACTTCCTGGCGAACTCGTTCGACGGGTGGAACGCCGCTATTATCGGGGCCGGTATCGCTCATGGTTGATCCTTCTGAAGCAAAGTGACGGGTGCGGGTAAGAACGTTTGGCAGGCCAATGCCTGACGCGTTGGTTTAGCGCTGATAGATCGGCAAATAGCCGTTGTCGAGTTGCAGAATTGTCGCGTTCATGGCGGTCACGTAAACTGGGCCGACGTGCCCTTCTTTCCACGAGCCATTTGCCGATTGCTGCGCGACGATCTGCTTGGAGACCGTGGCAAAATACCTGGACCATTTTTCCTCGCCCAACCGGTATTGCACCTGCGAATAGTAATAATGTGTGTAGTGCCAGTGTCCGAACATCTGGGCCTGCTGGTTACTGCCCTCAATGTTCTTTTCGCAGTATTTCAGCAGTCTTTTTGCCGTGTCGTTTTCGTAGTCGCCTGAATTGAACAGGCAGGCAACAGCGGCGGCGGTGATGGGTGGACGCGAGCCCCCGGCATTTCTCAAGCTGTATTGCACTCCTCCGTCATCTTTGGACATGCATTTGCGGATGTAATCGATGGCTTTGTCGATCACTTCTTTGGGAACGGGAATTCCCGCGTTTCGGCAGGCTCGCAACCCCTGCACCTGAGTCACGCAGGTCGATCCTTCGTCAAAGTTATTTCCGTCTTTGGCCGAGACATAGCCCCAACCTCCGTCGGGTGTTTGCGCTTCACCGCAAAATTGGACGGCCTTCGTAAGGACTTCTTTCAGCTTCTCGCGACGCTGGGAATTCTCTTCTTCGCCGTAGACCTGCGACAGGAACAGCATCGAAAACCCGTGACCGTACGTGTAGTGGTAATCGTGCTTGTAGCCGATCAATCCGTTGGGCTGAGAAGTGTCAATCAGGTAATCGACGGCCGCCGCAATCGGCTTGGCATATTTGCCGCGCGTCGTTGTCGATCCTTCGGACAACATCGCGTTCCCGGCCAATGCCGTCATTGCGACGCGATACTGACCCTGATTCGCTTCCCAATATCCGGTGCGATGCTGCTCACCCACCAGCCAGTCCAGGCCCCGTTGAGCCGCAAGCTTCAGCTTCGGATCTTTCTTTTCGGCATGCACCGTTCCGCCGCCCAGAACCAGCAACGCTGTCGCGATGACTATGACCAAAACCTGCCGCATGTCCGATTCCCCCGTTCACCGTCCCGGTTCATCAATCGTCAAAGACACTCTATGCGAGATCTCGCGGAAAGGGAAGAACTTGCCTGAATTAAGCCCCAAAGGGGCGGGATTCGAAAGTCCAGGGCGGAGTCTGCGGAGCCCTGGGTTAGCAGTCAACAAGAGTTTCGCGAGCCCCATCGGGAAACGCCGTGAAGGATTTTTGCTCGGCAAC
>JANXOO010000201.1 GCA_025353525.1 Schlesneria sp.
CCAGCTTCGATTGGGCCAGGGCGCTGGAGGCGAGTGAGACGCACAGAGCGAACGTGCAGAGATGCCACTTCATTCAGGTCATTCCTCCGATAAGTTTGGCAAGCAAGCTCATTTCAAACGAGCCGGACAGTTGTATCGACAGATTGTTTTCAGGTCGCAGGTCAGGTTGAGGCATTCGTCAAATTCACGTTTCCAAATGTCACGCGAAAATAACGTCACAACTTTCAGCGCGGGCATGTTTTTGTCATACCACCCCAGCCGGGCCGCGAGCGAAGTACAATAACGGATCATCGCACCGTTATGCGAGGGTTCCGAATTTGTCGCACGCGCTGTAATCTGAGGTTGAGTCACTCACCTCGCCATGAATCGATGTGTCCGGGGATTTCGGACGGACCAGCATTCCGTCAATTGAAGCCCGTCGGCAGCAGCGTTCAGGACGGTTTTCCCCCTCGAATATTGAATAGTGTGTGCGAAAGTTCGTATCTCGTTTGTTAACCAGGACTCGCAATGGCCGTCGGAATCAGCGACATGAGCACGAAAAAGAAAATTCGCTTCGCGGTCATCGGATGCGGACGAATGGGTCGACATCACAGCGAAAAAATGATTGCCGACGGTCGTGGCGAAGTTGTCGCAGTCTTCGATGCCGATCGCCCGATGGCCGAACGATTGAAGAGTGACCTGTGGCCAACTGCAGCGGTTACGGTCAGCATGTCGGATCTCGCATCCAGGGACGGCATCGATGCGGCGATTATTTGCACCCCAACGGCCGAGCACCATTCGCAAGCGAAGGTATGCCTTGAACGAGGCTGGCACCTGTTATGCGAAAAGCCCCTTGCGTCCCATCGAAACCAGATCCTCGAACTGATCGGGATGGCGACAGTCGCCCGTTCGAAAGGACAAGCATTTTCGCTCGGTTATCAGCGCCGACATACGTCGAACTTCCGCACGCTGCGACGGGAAATTCAATCGGGAAAATGGGGCAAGGTTCGAGCCGTGACTTCCAACAACGTCGAATATTGGCAGTCATCGATTACAGGAACGTGGCGCGACGACCCGGGTCAAAACCCCGGTGGATACGTCATCGACGCGGGAAGCCACAAAATCGATATCTTGTTTTATTTGACTGCTTTGCGCCCGAAAGAAGTTTTTGCTCGTAGCCAGAAATGGGGCAGTCGAGTTGAAATCGTCACTGGTGTTTCCGCATTGTTGACGAACGATGTCACGGTGACGATGGGGTTTGTCGGTAACGCCCAGTACCTGGGTGAAGATCTGCACATTCATTGCGAACGGGCCGATTTGATGCTGCAGAATGAGGATCTCTGGATTGCACATGCGGGGGCGCGTACACCACTGCAAGCCGACGAGCCAGACTCAAACCCTGTGTCCGGGTTGCTCGATTCAATCCTTGAGGGAACACAAGATTTGTCGCCCCCCGAATCTGCCCTTCCGGTTTTCGACATGACACAAGCCATCATGAATTCTGGCAAATCAGGAATTCCGGTGATGGTTGACTGATGTTCTTTAACATGAAGTCGGTAAAAAGATACGTCGAATACGCTTTCGTTCACTTGATTAATGGTGTCCGGGACCGGTAGGATCGCAAATGACAAATCCGGTTCATTTTCGCTTCAAATAATTCCCCGAATGTATCGTCCATAACAGTGCGGACAACGCCAGGGACGCAATAACACCAGCATCAATACGATTTCATACCAGTGCTTTCGTTTGGCAGGAACCAGGTCTTCGCGAACACATCCCGGACATGAATACAATCGCACAAGAAAATTCGGCTTCCGCGGACTGAAATGCCGTCGCCGTCGATAACGACCGTGTAACATGATACCCCTTGAGCTCATCACCTCCAATTAATCCGATCATCATTTTTCGACTGAGAATTCCGCCTTCGTCAGAAATTCATGATCCAGGAATAATTCGTTCACAATCATCACTAGACTGAAGTTTGGGCAGCAGATGTCAGTTTCGCCACACGCTTGAGTGACAGATCGCTTTTTCGTTATTTTCAAGTGCAACAATCCTGGCCAGCATTTTTCACGGAGTTTGATGATGCCTCAAGGCTGCCCCAAGTGCCTGTCAGATAAACTGGCTCGCTCTTCAGTCAGGTGGTATGACATTCCAATGTTCTTTTTGCTGCTGCGACCGTTCCGTTGTCCGTTTTGCTTACACAGGTGTTATTCGTCCTTGTGGACTGACGCGATTTCGCCATCTCAGTCCGAATCGAAACCGTCGCAATCAAAACAGCGAATACGAAGATCGCGATCGTCAATTTCCACGATGCAAACGCCGAGCCAGGAACAAACAATCGTGACAAGTCCGCAGATGGCACGCGTCATGACTGGAGAACCGCAAATTCCCAATTTAACTGATCCCGTTGATGCGATCCCGAATTAGCGTGCTTGATGGGAAATCGATACGGTTCCGAAAAAAAATGGTGTGTTTTAACGCAATCGGAAACCACGGTCCTTCCGGTAAGTCCGATCAAGTCTTTTTGGTCCGATGACTCGCAGCAAGCGGAGAAGATGCGAGTTTGCATCCCGGTCGCACCACTTGTGAAAAAAAACGACAGTCCGCCTTCGTCCGCCGATCCGATGCCTGGTTCGGCTCACTCCTTGGTTAGTCACGAACAAGGGTTAATCACGAACAAGTCGCTTCAGGACTTCGACTCCACGCTCCAGCACGCTGTTCTCTGTGGCAAAACTGACACGGAAATGTGTGTCTTGTTCGCTAAAGACGTTGCCAGGGATGATCAATAGCTCGTTCGCAATCGCACGCGTTGTGAATTCGGCCCCGGTTCCGCGAGGTGCCTTGATGAAAAGATAGAATGCGCCGCCGCTCCCCCGAATATCATAAAGGCTCCCAAGTTCGTTCAACAGGAATTGGCGCTTCTTCGCGTAATCAGCAACGCGATCAGAGATGTCACACTCCAGTGCCGCTAGTCCCGCCCACTGTACCGGCTGAGGCGCGCAAACGAATGTGAATTGCTGTAACTTGATCATTTGTTGCACGATGTGATCAGGCCCGTGAGCGAACCCCAATCGCAATCCGGTCATCGAGTGCGACTTGCTGAACCCGTCGATGACCAGTGTTTGATCGTTCCACCTGGCCGGACTGACGAAAGGACGGTCGTAGCAGAACACGCGATAAATTTCGTCGCTGATCAGGCAAATGTTTTTCTCGGCGGCGAGTTTTGCGAGCCCTTCCAGTTCCGCCTGACTCGCGACATAGCCCGTCGGGTTTCCCGGGCTGTTGCACAGAATCACTTTGGTTCGCGGCGTGATCGCATTGCGGACTTTGTCGAGATCGATCCGGAAATCCGGATACGTATCGATCAGCTTGCAAGTACCACCCGCCAGCGTCACCAGGTGCTTGTACATCACGAAATAAGGATCGAACACAATCACTTCGTCGCCGGGATTGACGAGTACAGACAGCGCCAACATCAGCCCGCCACTGGTTCCACTCGTCAAAAACGTCCGTCTGTCGGTATGACCGAATTCGGCAGTAATCCGCGACTGCAATGCCTCACGCAGCGGTGCGATCCCCTGAGTTGGGGTATAGACGTTTTTGCCTGCTTCAACCGCCTCGATCATCG
>JANXOO010000203.1 GCA_025353525.1 Schlesneria sp.
TTCTTCATCATCATCGTCCGATTCATTTTCATTCATGGCTTCGTGCGGCAGCGGTTGCAAGCGAACTCGCTGGATCTCATTCAGCAACCATTCGGGCGATCCCTTTTCAATCTCTTTATGGGCCGCAGGTGCTT
The DNA here is from genome assembly GCA_025353525.1 of Schlesneria sp. Classification (GTDB taxonomy): domain Bacteria; phylum Planctomycetota; class Planctomycetia; order Planctomycetales; family Planctomycetaceae; genus Schlesneria. The sequence continues at coordinate 135 of JANXOO010000203.1, forward strand.
CTTCAGCATCAGTGCCTTGCGCGGGCGCACCCTTTTTGAACAGCCCTTTCGGCAACAGGCTTGGCCCTGATTTTGCTGCTGCCGGTGTCACCTTGCCCGATTTACTTGCTTTGGCGTCAGGTGCCGGAACGGCAAGCAACGGCAAATGGTCGCTTTCGCCGGACGCGACCGTTTGATCGTTCAAATCAACTTCGACGACAGGGAACGGCGACGTGCCACAGCCCGCTGCCGCGACGGCAATTGCCAAAAAAATTCCGCCAAATTTCAAGCTGCGACTTACAAACGACATGACCTCTCCATCCCTTGAGAGACCGAAACACGCAGACGTACCGGATGAACAACGCCCCATCCGGCAGCCGTAACCGGACTTTTAGGTCAAAACCGGCAGATACTGCAAGATCGAACCGTTTGACGGTTGTGAGTGGATCTGGAGGTTTGAGCCAGAAAGTTTCCGGCATCCGGATTCCCGACGAAATTTATTTCATGCTGCGACTCGACCGCTTGTGCGTTCCGTTTACAATCGGAAATATGCACACAACTCCGCCCGCACCTCCTGTTACGGCATCGGACGAGGCTACCAGAAGCCAGCCGGCTTCTGGTCACACATTGGCGGAAGCCATTCCGGGGATTGGCAGCCGATCTCGCTTCGATTCTTACCGATTGAAAGTGCGTCGAAAGGAGTTGCCCCAAGGGGGGATTCATTCTTCGGGAGAATCCCGGAACTCTAAAGATCGCGTTCGGTCGGCGACGCAATTGGTCAGCCAGTTTCTGCAACTTCTGGTGCCATTTCGAAGGCAAGTGATCTGGATTCTCGTTTCCGTGACAATAGCAACATTGATCGGGCTTCTGCCGCCTGCGGGAACGAAGTTCATTGTCGATTATGGGCTGAACGGCAAGACATTGCCCGACGCATGGCTGCGCTGGTCACCGTCGCTGGCCAATCCCCGGCACCTGTTGCTCGTCACGGTGATAGTCGTCTCATTGTTTTCGCTCGTCAAAATTGCCATTCATCTCTGGGGACGCTGGTATGCGACAAAGATTTCAAAACAGATCCAGTTGAATCTGCGCCGCCGGGTTTTTGAGCACGCCGTTCGACTTCCAATGTATCGCGTTCACGAACTTCGATCGGGTGGCGTCGCATCGATCTTGCGGGAAGACGGCGGCAGTGTGGGAGAGCTGGTATTCGGGATGTTGTTCAATCCGTGGCGAGCGGTCATTCAGTTGCTCGGCAGTCTGGCAATTCTCGCGTGGGTTGACTGGTCGCTATTGCTCGGTGCCGTCGTACTGCTTCCCACTGTTTTTGTGACTCACCGAGCCTGGATCAACAGCATCAGGCCGCAGTTCCGGGCCATTCGAAAGCAGCGGGAATCAATTGATGCGGGAGCGACCGAAGCCTTTGCCGGTATGAGAATCATTCGTGCTTTCAGCCGCCAAAAGCGAGAAGCGGCGCGATTCACGATCGAAAACAACCTGATGGCGCGACAGGAACTCTACGCATGGTGGTGGATGCGCGTCGTCGAAATGGTCTGGGAAATTCTGATTCCGATTTCGAGCGCCGGATTGTTGTTCTATGGCGGATGGCGTGTTCTGGATGGACACATGTCTGTCGGCGATTTGATGATGTTTCTGGTTTACCTGCTGATGTTGCTTGAGCCCCTGGCGACACTGGCCCAAAGTGCGACGCAGTTTCAGAACAGCCTCAGTGGACTCGATCGGGTGCTCGATCTGCTGCAGGAACCTCGCGAGATGCCTTCGACGCCCGAGTCACTTAATGTCGACCGCGCCAGAATCGGCGGGGCGATTTCGTTTGAGGATGTCACTTTCACCTATCCGGGCACGTCAATTCCGGCACTCAGCAAAATCAGCTTGTTGATCGCGGCTGGCCAAACCGTCGCACTCGTCGGCCCAAGTGGTGCCGGCAAAACGACGCTCAGCAATCTTGTCGCTCGTTTTTACGATCCGGATACGGGTCGGGTGACTCTTGATGGTCGTGATTTGCGTGACTTCAACGTGGAATCGTTTCGATCGCTGCTGGGCGTCGTCGAGCAGGATGTCTTTTTGTTTGACGGTTCGATTAGCGAGAATATCTCGTACGCTCGACGGGATGCGACAGAAGCCGATGTGCAATCGGCCGCGGACGCAGCCAACGCAACAGAGTTTATTGATCGAATGCCGCAAGGGATGCAGACGATCATTGGCGAACGAGGCGTGCGGTTAAGTGGAGGTCAGCGGCAGCGGCTGGCAATCGCCAGGGCCATTCTGGCCGATCCGAAGATCCTGATTCTGGACGAAGCGACGAGTAATCTGGATACTGACAGTGAGCGATTGATTCAGCAGAGTCTGGGTGGCTTGATGAAGGGTCGGACCAGCTTTGTGATCGCTCATCGCCTGAGCACGATTGCGAGTGCAGACGTCATCGTTGTATTGGAAAATGGACAGGTCAGCCAAACGGGAACCCATGCCGAATTGATGCGGCAGGGAGGCAAATATCGATCGATGGTCGAGCAACAAATACGGATGACGCTTGGAAATATTTCGGATCCTTCAGCTTTGGCGAAGCAAGATTATGCTTTAAAATGAAGCCGATCGAAGACGCATTTCAATGCACTTGGATTCGAATCGTAGCGTACAACGTCAATTGGTCGATTTACTTCGATTTCTCTTGACACCGCCAATGTCTGCGCGAATTAAGACGTAAGTTGATCTTTATAAATGATTTACATCGAAATTCGATCCCACGAATCGAGCGTGCTCTCCGCATTGGCAACTTGTTTAAATATTACCCAACCATTTACTTTAGATTAATTTGCCAAGTTCATCCAATTTTCACGGTTGGGGTTTGAAAAAGGTTGTATCCGAAGTTTATCATGCGACTCTCGATTGACGCGACTGTCATTTCTGTCTCGCATTTCCCCTGATACGAGCGGTTGTCTGGCCAGTTGTCATTCTGGCGGGTTTTGGCGGATTCTCTGTTTCGCATGTGACTGATTCATCTCGTTTGTTTTTCCCGGTGATTGTCGCCGGGTTCGGGCCTCCGTTTTGGCGCTTTGTTTTTCGATCATTCGCTGCTGACTTTCCCGTCTGCCGATTCGAATCACGAGCAATTTTCCTTGAGGGTATATCTGATGGTTTTCTCATGGTTACGCAATCTGGAACGGGGTTTGATCCGAGGCATTGTTCGTCGCAGGACCGATTCACCTCGTCGACGACAAGTGGCGTCTGTTTCGACCCGTGCGACGGCAATGATCGTTGAATCGCTTGAGCAACGTCAGATGCTCAGTGCCAATCCGGTTCCGACTTCGATCAGCGAAATCCTGATCAATCCGAACGGAACCGTATCGCCAAACGAATACATCGAACTTCGCGGAACGCCAGGAGCGACACTCGCCTCCGGGACCTATCTTGTCGGAGTGAACGGTTCTGCCGCGAATGCCGGAAACGTTCAGGACATCTTCGACCTCAGTAATCGCCAGTTCGGCAGCAACGGGTTTATGGTGTTGCTGGAAAAGGGTAACACTGCGACGGTCAACGCAAACGCGACCAAATTGATCAATTCAGGATCTGGTGCCGGTTTCGGTAATGGCGCAACGTCGTCGATCGGCCACACCGGCTTGGGCAATGACCTGCAGGCTGGGTCAGAAACGTTCTTGCTTGTGACCAGTGCGACAGCACCGACGACGGCAACGACGATCGACAGCAACAAGGATGGCACGCCTGACGGTACTGCGTACGCTGGCTGGACCGTGCTCGATTCGGTGGGGATTCACGACAGCGCAGCCGGAGGCTTTGTTTACGGCAAGGTCAATTTTGCAAATGGGACTCAGGCCTTCGCGAGCGGCCTTGACAAGATCAATCCCTCCCCGAACGCTCAGGCAGTGGGTTTCAATCCTGGTTATGTCGCTCGACTGGAAACCAGCACCGGTTATGCGAAAACCCAGGACTGGGTTGCGGCCGCGAATCTGGCAGGATCCGCACCAAATTTCTCGTTCAGCAACCCATCCGGAGGGATCGCCAACAACTCAACACCTTATCAATTGGCGGGCGTTACGCTCTCGAATATCGGCAGCTACAACGCATGGGGCAGCCCATCAGTCGGGGTCGATTCGGCTCCTGTCGTGACCAATGGAAGCACGTTTACGTTCACTGAAGACAATACTCCGACGCAAGTCAACGGTGCTTTGACAGTCAGCGATTCTGACTCGTCGGTGCTGACAAGCGCGACCGTTACAATCACCAACTACATTACCGGTGACGATGTTCTTACCTTGACGGCATCCGCTGGCGTTTCCGGCAGTTTCAGTACAGCTACCGGAGTTCTGACGCTCACCAGCGGGACTGCAACTCCAGCTCAATGGCAGACCGCGTTACGGAATGTCAAGTACGAGAACATCAGCGAGAACCCCACGACGACCGCTCGACAAGTTATCTTCCTGCTGAATGACGGAACCTTTAACAGCGCGCCGATTGTCAGCACGATCAACCTTGTCGCCCTGAACGACGCTCCTTCGGTGAGCGTTACCCCCCAGACGGTTCGCGAAAACTTCACCACTCCAGTGACGGTGACTTTCGCAGATCCTGATGCAAATCCGCCGCTGGGAAGCCCAGGAAGTGAAACAGTCACATTGACGGTTTCCCATGGAACCCTGAACGTCACGGGAGCTGGGCTGACAATTGGCGGAAACAATTCAGCGTCAGTCACCGTTTCCGGAACTCTTGCAAACCTCAATGCCGCGTTGGGTGGTACAGGACTGAACTACACTCCGACACTGGACTACGTCGGCCCTGATTCGCTGGTCGCTGGTATCAACGACAATGGAAATACAGGAATTGGCGGCGCACTCACCGCAACCGGAACGGTTGCGATAACTGTCCAGCACGTGAATCAGACGCCGGTCGGCACACCAAAAACGCTGACCACTCTGGAAGACAATGCTCTGACGATCCATGCTTCCGATTTCGGATTCACAGATCCGCACGACCCTAGTCCTTTCACAAACACATTGAAAGCGGTCGAGATTACGACACTGCCGGCAAATGGAACTCTCAAGGATAACAATGTTGCCGTTACGGCGGGCCAGTTCGTCGCTGTCGCCGATTTGAACAGCAATTTGCTGGTCTTTACGGCAGCCCCGAATGCGAACGGAAATGACTACGGCGACTTTACATTCCAGGTTCAGGACAACGGAGGTACGGCCCTGGGTGGAATCGATACCGACACTGTCGCACGAGCGATGACGGTCAATGTCACCAGCGTTAATGACTTCCCCGTCGGAACTGCGAACACGCTGACGACACTCGAAGACACGTCACTGGTAGTCACAACATCGAACTTCGGCCTGACTGACCCCAACGACAATCCGGCGAATAACCTGCTCGCCGTAAAGATCACGACACTTCCTGCAGCCGGAACACTGTCGGATAATGGAACTGCGGTCACGGCTGGTCAGTTTGTTTCGGTAGCCGACATCGGTTCCAATAAACTGGTCTATTCACCGGCAGCGAACGGGAATGGAAACGGATACGGCAATTTCACATTCCAGGTTCAGGATGACGGCGGCACAGCCAACGGCGGTGTTAACCTCGATCCATCCGCCAAGCTGATGACAGTCAACGTGACTTCGGTCAACGATGCTCCGGCAGGCACCAGTGCAACGGTAACAACACTGGAGGATACGGCCTACACTGTTCAGACGGCGAACTTCGGGTTTACTGATCCGAACGACAATCCTGCCAACGCTCTGTTGGCCGTGAAGATTACAACGCTGCCATCAGGCGGCGCGTTTACCGATAATGGCGTCGCAGTGACAGCGGGGCAGTTTGTGAGTGCCACTGACATCAGCGGTGGCAAGCTGGTTTACACACCAGCGACGAATGCGAACGGCACTGGCTACAGCAGCTTTACCTTCCAGGTGCAGGATAACGGAGGTACCGCCAACGGCGGTGTGAACCTTGACCCGGCTCCTGCCACGCTGACAATCGATGTCACGAGCGTGAATGATGCACCGACAGGTACCCCAAACACATTGACGGTCCTTGAAGACCATCTGTTGACATTCACCACAGCAAACTTCGGATTCACCGATCCGAATGACAACCCGGCGAATGCGCTGCTCGCGGTAGAAATTACCACTCTGCCCGCTGCGGGAACTCTTTCTGCCGGAGGTACGGCAGTGACAGCGGGACAATTCGTACTGGCGACGGATATCACTGCTAACAAACTGGTGTTCACACCAGCACCGAATGCGAATGGTGCCGGTTACGGCAACTTCACATTCCAGGTTCAGGACAATGGCGGCACGGCTAATGGCGGAGTTGACACTGACCAAACCCCTGCCGCGATGACCATCAATGTCACCAGTGTCAACGATGCTCCCGCAGGGACGAACGCGACGTTTACGATCCTCGAAGACGCGACACTAACGCTCGCAACGAGTAACTTCGGATTCACTGATCCAAATGACAATCCGGCAAACGCTTTACTGGCAGTGAAGATTGCCTCCAAGTCAACCACGGGGACCCTGTCTGATAATGGCGTCGCTGTGACTGTCGGTCAGTTCATTCCGGTAGCCGATATTAATGCAAACAAGCTGGTCTTCACTCCTGTCGCCAACGGAAACGGTGCCAACTACGGCAACTTCACGTTTCAGGTTCAGGACGATGGCGGCACGGCCAACGGCGGAATCAACCTCGGTCCATCTGTCAACACGCTGACGATCAATGTCACGAGCGTGAACGATGCGCCAGCGGGAACGAATGCCACGGTAACAACGCTGGAAGATACGGCGCTGACGATTACTGCCGCCAACTTCGGTTTCACCGATCCGAACGACAGCCCTGCGAATGCTTTGAAAGCAGTCGAAATCTCGTCATTGCCGGGTAGTGGCACTCTGCGAGACAATGGTGTGGCGGTGACAGTGGGCCAGTTCGTTCCAGTTGCTGATATTACCGGCAACAAACTGGTCTACTCGCCGCTGGCAAATGCCAACGGAAACGGGATCGGCAGCCTTACGTTCCAGGTTCAGGATGATGGTGGAACGACCAACGGAGGTGTTGATACCGACCCGACTGCGGCCACGCTGGCGATCAACGTGACGAGTGTCAACGATGCTCCTGCGGGAACCAATGGAGCCGTAACGACGCTCGAAGACACACCCTATGCGTTGACGACGGCAGACTTTGGTTTCACGGATCCACTCGACAATCCTGCAAACGCCTTGCTGGCAGTCAAGATCGCGACGCTGCCGTCAGTCGGCACGTTCACCGATAATGGCGCCGCCG
>JANXOO010001121.1 GCA_025353525.1 Schlesneria sp.
CGAGACCCGTTTCAAAAACTGAAATGCCCCATTGAAGTATGATTTTCCAAGGGAAATTATGGCGGCTGTCGATTTTTTCCGCAGAGCGGCCTCGCTCTGCGGCCCCATTCAATCCATTGTGAACGGCGTCATTTGACCAAAAAAAGGAGGCCGCAACACCGCTACGAACCAACGCTCTCGCCATGTTTGTGTATTGGCAGGCCCCCCAAAGAACGGGAATCAGAAAGCTTTTCGCGCAAGACACGCGAAAAGCTTTGTTCCCTGGAACATAGGTACGACCTGGATGGCGACGGACACTATTCGCTCGCTGATGCTGCGATGCGTACGCGCAATTGTGGCGGTTTGCTGCCGTCGACGGGGAACACGCTTCGGCGGTGGACATGGCCGTCGACGTCGGCGTGACCTGGTGGCAGGCTGGTCGGCTCAGCGAGTAGCACAAATTCCGGCGCGACTTGCGACAGACCGCAAACGGTGTCACCAACCACCAACGAGAGCAGGATGTCGGTCGAGTTGCGTTTTTCTGAATGCGGATTCGACATGTCATTCCTTTCTGTGTCACGATTTCCTCGCTTTCTCGGCAGGTTGGTAATTGGCGAGGATTTGTTTGAGGTCGTTGGCGATTTCCTGGCGGAGGGATTGGGGCTCCAGGATTGTGGCGCGGGGGCCGAAGCCGAGTGCCCACGATTTGATTTCGTTGGTGTTGGCCAGTTGCACTTCCAGCACGAGGCTGCCGTCTTTGCCTTTGGTTAACTTTTGGCTGGAGTGCCAGGTTTTTTCCTCGACGTATCTGGCGGCTTCTTTGGCGAAGCGGATGCGGATCGTTTGCAACTGTGTTTCGTCGGTCGATTCGCCCTGGTAGATGCCGAAGGTGTGGGCGAAATAGTTTTCCAGACGGAAGTTCGCGTCGGGCGTGAATTGCAGGTTTTGGACATCGACGTCGCTCACCCGGTCGATTTTGAAGATTCGCATTTCGGGTGCGTTTGATGGCGAATCAACTGGTTGTTTGATCGCGATTCGTGCTGGTTCGATGGAGGAAGGAAAAGATCCCTGGCTGGCGCTGCGGGCTGGAGTGCGGGCAGCGGCGGTGGTTCGGGTTTTTGTTTCGTGGTCGCGGGAATGGGCGATCAAATATAAAGAACCTTTGTGATAGACGATTCCATAGGGGTACATCTCGAGCGAGACCGGTTCGGTGGCTCGTTCGGATTGATAGACCACGAAGGCGACGCGGCGTTCTTCGATGGCCAGCATCAGGCAGTCGATCACGTCGGCTTTGGTGCTGTAGTCACTGCGGCCGGGGATTGTTTGCAGAAAGGTCTTCGACGCCTTGTTCACTTGCGAGAGGGCGGCTTCTCCGAGCATCGCCCGGATCTTGGCGAATGCCGTTTGAGCCGATTGCCAAAAATGAGTTCCCGCCAATGGGTCCAACAGTTGACGGCCCAGATACAGCGAAACGGCTTCCGGCCAAGTGAAATGAATGGGAACCTGGGACCCGCCTTCGACGATTTTCCAATGCTTGCGACCTCTTTCGGAAACCCGTTCGTCGATGCCGAAACCGGCTTTTCGCAAGGTGTTCAAATCACGACGAATTGTTCGCTCGTCGACTTTGACTTCGGCGGACAATTCTTTCAACGTCAGCCCCTCCCGGCGGGACATCAGTGAAATAAGGATGTACCATTGTCGTTGCAGTGGTGTTGAGTCCTGCATCGCACCTCTCCTGGTTTTCACGTCGAGTTCCCGAGTCTTTCGAGAATCTATTCAATTCGACGTCAATCAAACCACGATACAAACGCGATGTGATTACCGCACCCTTCCGACGTACAAGAATCTGTCCGACCTGGTGAAAAAAAACGGACTCGTCGTTGAAAAACGGGGACGGGCGCCAGAAAGAACTGGCAGTGGCTGAAAAAGAGGGACAGGCACCAGGCAGACCCCCGGCGCGCCGGGTTCGCCGTTTTTCAGACGGCAGATTTTCCACTGCCGTTCGCCCAAGCAACTGCGAGAGGGGGGAGTCGAACCCCCACACCGATTAAGATACAGGATCCTAAATCCTGCGCGTCTGCCAGTTTCGCCACTCTCGCCGAATCGGCATGATAGCAGCCCTCGTTGACCGTCGGCAAACGTCCGATCAAAACGGCCAACTTATCAACTCGTCGTGTCAACTCGTCTCTGGCAAACTCCGATTGGAACGGATAAACCCTGTGCGGGGAACGCGGCTTGATCAAGGCAATTGCCAATGACACTGAACGACGAGATTGCTGAGGTTTGGCGGATGGGCGGATCGTTGGACAGGCTGCTCGCTCAACTTGTCATCGAGACAGCATCGCGTGCATCGGGATGTTGGCGGCTGGAAAACAACCACCTGGTTTTGGTCGGGTTCGGATGGGCCGACGATATGCCCGATTCAATCAGTGCAGGTTTTCAGGACGCCACGCGCCGAGTACCACTCGGCCAAACAGGACTTGGAATCGTGAAGGCAGCGACGACATTGCAACCGGCGATCGGTCGCCGGGATCCTCGAAATACCGGCCTGGACGGTTCTGCGACATGGATTGAAAAGTTCGGAGCGAATACGTCGCTGGCAGTTCCAATTTGTCGAGCAAGCGGGGATCGAACGACAGGCGTAATCGCAGTTTCAACCGCTGATTTCGTTGAAGAAGGGGATTTGTTATGGAGCCGGTTACTCGAACTGGCTAAGGTGCTTGCGTCAGCGGGCGAACAGGTTTGACCGCTGGCTGGATTTTATTCGGCCTGCCAGCCATCCGCTTGCGGTTGCTCCTGCACACACTTCTGCGAACCAGAAACATTCGGGCCAGGGGCTGGGCCATTCGCCCAATTGCCGAATTCGTCGCTTCAAATATCGCCGAAACTCGTCGCCCGTTGATCGACTCGATGAAACGTTCAGCAATCGTTCATCAAACTGTTCGATCAATCGTGCGGCAATTCCATCAGTTCCCGATTTGGCAATTCGAGCGGTTTCAAGCCGGTACGTCTCCCATGTCGATGCGATCAGCCCGATCAGTGCCGCCCCGGTTGCGGAAATCACGACGCATCGCCGTGAGAGTTTCGCGTCACACTGAATCGCCAGCCAGCGGGTGACCGCGCCAATCAGTAATCCGAAAGATATCGAAAATAGCCCGATCAGCCTGATTCGTGGCGGGGAGTGCGCTGCTGCGAGTGAAATTGCCGTTGTGGCGACGAGCAATGCAGCGACACATGTCAGCATCGGGCCGATCCGGCTCGATGCTGTCGCATCGCACTGGTCAGTATTCCGGGTTTCACTCGGGTTTGACATCGGGATTCTCACGATAATGACTGGGAGGAAAGCGGCACATCGTTTCCCTATAATGACGCCGCGATGATCCTGTCGAGGGATTCGAATCGCAAGCGGCCTGGTGACTATATACTGCTCGCGGTCCAGATTGAGGTGTCGTTTGAAGGTCCGTTTCCGCGTTCGGTGCGAATCCACCGTTGGAAACGC
>JANXOO010000247.1 GCA_025353525.1 Schlesneria sp.
AGCTTGCCACTGCGACCAACAGTCCCCACGGGCTCAGGACCAGCAAGACACCCAGCGACGTCGCGACCCCTTTTCCACCTCGAAAACCCAGCCAAAAGGAAAACATGTGTCCTACAATCGTCGAGACTGCGACAAGGACAGTGGCATGAATGAACCAGGGATCTTCGGCGGAACAAAACAGGCGCGGGAGCAACGCAACGGGGATCAACCCTTTCAGCGCATCCAGCAACAGGCAAATCAATCCCCACTTTTTGCCGAGGACCCGTCCGGCGTTGGTTGCACCGATATTTCCGCTGCCGTGCTCGCGCAAGTCGACCCCTTTGACCGTTCGGCCGATCAACAGCCCGAACGGGATCGAACCGGCCAGATAGCCGCAAAGCATCATCAGAATCGTATTTACCGACATACAAAACTTGTCCCGATGTTGAGATGTGAATCACGAATTTCGCGAGTCGGCAGAGTGTGATTCAGTTTGAATTTCTTCGCAACACGAAACAGAAATTAAACTTCATGCGGTGACAAATGAGACGATCAAACGTGATGACCTCGCAATGAAATTTGACGGCGCTGACCATGTTTCGACAAAATCCGGAACTCATTGCCGCGAACCTCGATAACTTTTCCAGATTCGTCTGTGCGCATTTGGCAGGATTGCCTATCCTCGACCGGCAGCTTTTGCCGCTTGTCGGCGTATGCGATATTTGGTGCCGCCAGGAAAGAACGTCGAATCATTGGAAACAGGAGCATTCATGCCACGGATGGCAGCCCATGACAGAAAGAGACTCACGGCGTGCGTGTGCCTGTTATGCCTGTGCGGATGCCTCACGAATCCGGGATTCGGCCCGGTTGGCGGTGGTAATGTCCTGTCGCCCGCCCGGATCGCATATTCCGGTTCGCTACCGTATGAATCGTCCGGAGTCACCTCGGTTCCCGTATCGAACCCACTGGTTTCGAACAGCGGGCTGAATTCCGCCGGGGACTACAATAACCGGAACGATCTCGTTCCGAATACGACTCAAGATCAAAATGTTCCTCAAAACTTGCCTCGAAATACGATTTCAATTCCGGATCTGGGGCACATTTACGGACGGACAGCGAAAACCGACGATCGGGATCGCAATCCCGTCATTGTCATTCCTGGTGTACTCGGGTCCCGGTTAGTCGACAACATGACGAGACGCGTGGTGTGGGGTGAGTTTGGTGGCGACGGGATCGACCCTTCGTCAATGGATGGAGCTCAATTGATTGCGCTTCCGATGTCAACGGGAAGATCGCTTGATACCCTCAAGGATCGCGTGAAGACGGCTGGAACGCTCGATGCATTTGACGTCCGAATACTTGGGTTCCCGTTTCAGATCAATGCCTATCGGGATCTGTTGAGTGCCCTGGGAGTGGGAGGTTACCGCGACGATCAGACAAATCTCGCCGACTTTAACTATGGCGATCAAAGCTACAGTTCGTTTCAGTTCGCTTATGACTGGAGACGCGACAACGTCGAAAACGCCCGGTTGCTTCACAAATTTATTCTCGAAAAGAAGGCGTATGTCGAAGCCGAACGCCAAAAGAGATACGGTAATGACTTTGAACCGGTCCGGTTCGACATTGTGGCACACTCAATGGGTGGCCTGATCGCCCGGTACTATCTGGAATACGGTGAAGCCGATTTGCCCGTTGACGGTTCAACTCCGACGCCGACCTGGTCGGGTGCCCGGAATGTCGATCATGTCATCATGGTTGCCACACCGAACGCCGGTTCGCTCGATGCCATCCAGAACCTTGTCCAGGGCGAGACACTCTCGCGATTCCTGCCCCGGTACGAAGCGGCGATTCTGGGAACGATGCCCTCACTGTATCAGTTGCTGCCGCGATCGCGACAACGGCCCGTGATTGCCGAAGGAGACCGAAACGCCGTCGACCATATGGACCCGAGAGTATGGGCCCAGTTTCGCTGGGGGCTGATGGACCCGCGTCAGCATGCCGTCTTGCAGTATCTGCTGCCGAATGTTGCCGATCCGAATGTACGTCAAAAAATCGCTTATGAACACCTGACGAAATGCCTGGACCGCGCGCGGGCGTTTCATGCGGCGCTGGATGTCCCCACGAAACCTCCCGAAGGGACGACCATCCACCTGATTGCAGGCGACGCCCATCCGACGACGACCCAGTTTCGAGTCGACAATCGCGGCGTGTTGACTGTCAGTGCGCGTCAACCTGGGGATGGTCGGGTCAGTCGACCGAGCGCGTTGATGGACGAACGGTTTTCCGCAGGAGTCAAATGGGCCCCTCGACTGGTCACTCCGATCACATGGTCGAGCGTGAACTTCCTGTTCGCCGACCATCTGGGGCTGACTAGTGACCCAGGCTTCACAGATAATATTCTGTACTTGTTGCTCGAATCGCCTCGCTGACTTGCGGCGGCTATACTGGCCGTCCATTCTGGTTCGCCAGGGTTGCAGCAGCTGACAAGTTTCCCGGTAAAAGACAGATTGAAGTCTGAAATTCGGCGGGGAGCAGGAATGGCTGCTTTCAAATTCTGTCGACAAGTTTTTTAAAGAGTCTGAGAGAAGGGAACGTCCGATGGCTAATGCTGCAGTTCTACAACCTGGTCGGCTTTTCCCGATGTGCCTGTTCCTGATTCTGGCGACGACGGGAAGTGCCAATGCAGGCGATGTCGTTCTGAACGGGCATACGTTTTCGCTTCAGGATGGATTCGAGATCGAGGTCGTTGCCGCTCCGCCACTGGTCAACCGCCCGATTACGTCAGACTTCGACGAACAGGGGCGGCTTTACGTCGCGGATTCATCGGGGTCGAATGATAAACCCGAGCAGCAACTGATTGATCGAACGCACCGGATCGTCCGGTTGGAAGATACTGACGGAGACGGACGATTTGATCGAAGCGTCGTCTTCGCCGACAAGATGATGTTTCCCGAAGGCACACTCTGGTACGACGGATCGCTGTACGTTTCAGCTCCGCCAAGCATCTGGAAGCTGACCGATACCGACGGCGATGGTGTGGCCGATCAACGATCGGAATGGTTTGAAGGAAAAACGCTGACAGGATGCGCCAACGACCTTCACGGTCCGTATCTGGGCCCGGACGGCTGGATCTACTGGTGCAAAGGCGCGTTCGCCGAACAGACATACGACCAGCCAGCTAAGGTAAAACGCGCGGGCGACACATTGCAGCCGTCCGAGCCCCGGAAACTGGTGACGAAGGCGGCACACATTTTTCGCCGCAGAGCGGACGGAACCGGGTTGATCGAAAATGTCATGACCGGCGGGATGGATAATCCTGTCGATGTCGCATTTTTGCTGAGCGGCGAACGCTTTTTTACGACAACGTTCTTGCAACGTCCCGGCGGCGGCTTACGAGACGGAGTCATTCATGCCATCTACGGCGGGGTCTATGGCAAAGTTTACGACGTAACGAATTTTCATCCCCGAACCGGCGATTTGATGCCGCCTTTGGTTCATATGGGCCCCGCAGCTCCCTGCGGACTTGCCCGATACGAATCGAATGCGTTCGGAGAAGAATTCCGTAACAATTTGTTTG
>JANXOO010000274.1 GCA_025353525.1 Schlesneria sp.
CGGCAACTGAAACCGGACGATCCTTGATTTCCGATCCGTCGTCGTTTGACGCACCCAGCACTTGTCCCGTCTTGATCCCGCCCCCTGCAAGCAACGCCGAAAAGAGATCCGGAAAATGGTCGCGCCCGCTCTCGCCATTGATTTTCGGAGTTCGACCGAACTCCCCAACACAAACGACCATCGTCGTTTCGAGCAAACCCCGGTCGGCAAGATCTTCGATCAACGTGGCCAGGCCTGCATCCAGCGAAGCGGACAGGTTCTGGACCTGGTTGAAGTTGTCGTTGTGTGTGTCCCAGCCGCCGTACTGGATTTCGACAAATTTCACTCCGGACTCAACAAGTCTCCGAGCTGTCAGGCACGCGCGGGCCAGAAACCCGTCGTTCACACCGCTGCCGTATTTCTCGAACAATTCTGATTCCTCTTCAGCCGGATCGTACGGCTGAAAAACCGGACTGTTTCGCATCCGATCAGCTCGACGTGTCAATTGAGTTAAATCGTTCCCGAGTGTCGTTTGGAACCTGTTGTCGAACTTCGAGTTGAATGTTTCCAGAGCCGCCAATCGCCGCCGCATCCGTTCTTCCGAGAATCCTTCCGGAAGAGTGAGGGCCGGAGCCGGATTGCCTGTATCCTCAATGACAAACGGGCCGAATTGAGGTCCGAGGATGCTGGTTTCGAACCTGGGCCCGATGGATACGAATGCAGGAGCATCCATCGAGGGGTCGGTTTGCCGCCAGGCAATCGTCGAGCCGAGTGCCGGATAGTTCAGTCGCGGATTCGGGCGATAGCCTGTATGCATCAGGCTCTGTGCCCGTTCGTGGTCCCCTTCGACACTATTGAGCGTTCGTACGATCGCCAGTTTGTCGGCAAGACCTGCAAGCCGGGGCACATGTTGCGCGAACCGGACGCCTGGCAATTTCGTTTCGATCGCTTCGAATGTCCCCGCCGTCGATGCACCGGGCTTGGGATCGAATGTATCGATCTGGCTCGGCCCCCCTTCGAGAAAAATCATGATGCAGGATTTCGCCTTCGCGCTTTCGACAGACGCCGAAAACAACGACGACCAGATCGATGAGCCAAAGTACGTCAGGCCACCCAACGCTCCGCCGCGAAGCAGCGTTCGACGTGAAAGTTGTTCATTGAACATGTGATTCTTTCTGATTAATGATTCGTTACGAATTCGGTCGAATTCAACAGCACCCAGACGATATCCTGAATTCCTTCACGCGGATCATTTTCACCACCCAGATCCTGAAAGAATTCGAGTTCTTCCGTCGTTGGCCGACGCGATAGAAGCGACAGAAACAGGCGATCAATGTGTTCGGCGCCAGTCGCAGGCCCGTACAACCTGACGGCGGCTTCGGCCCCCAGTTCGGCTGCACCGCGTACGTAATCCCCGTTGTAGAGTGACAGCGATCGTCCAAGTGACAGCGATGTCGGTCCGAGATTGTTGACGGGAATGTCCTGTGTGAATTCTTCTCCGGTCGATGCGGCCAGTCGATGGTCATTTTCGTCGTGGTGGTATCCAAACGCCTGTCCGACGGAAAGATGCAATTGATCAGCTGAAAGAGGCCGAACGCGAGCACGGCTCCACCCGGTCAATTCCCGTTCTTTTGACGCAGCATCGGTGACAGCAGCCGATTCATCGGCATTGTGACTTGAACGCTGGTACGTTTCGGACAGAACGATCGCCTGGATCAGTCGTTGTACATTCCAGTGTTGAGCAACGAAGTCATCGGCGAGCAGATTTAACAATTCAGTATTGGCATCCGCAGATTTCGGTGGCCAGTGATCGAGGTTCCGGATCAGTTTCTCGCCAAGTAATCGTTCCCATACCACGTTCACCAGATGACGGCTGAGGTACGGATTCTCGGGCTTCGTCAGCCAATCAACCAGCACCGTCCGCCGCTGCCTTGACGCATCGCTGCGCGGGCTGCCAGGAAGTTGCGGGAAGACCGTCTTTTTCGGGAATTCTCCCTCTTCATTTGGCTTGGCCTTTTTGTCGACGACCATCAATTCGCCGCGTGGACGTTCGATCACGACGAAAAATGATTCGCCCTCTTCAGGGTTGGCGGGCGTCATTTTTCGCAGCCGCGAGAAATGAGCGGCCAGGCCCCAAAAGTCTTTTTGCTTCCAGCTCGCATGAGGGTGATCGTGGCATTCGGCACATTGAAGCGATAGTCCGAGAAACTTCTGACTGACAGCACCCGTTAACGGAACCGGTTCGGCCTTGTATCGCAAAAGGAAATTGACCGAACCACTGACATCACTGGCTCCTTCGCCAAGAACCAGATCGCTGACGAATTCTCCATACGGACGGTTGTCGCGGAATGCATCGGTTGTGAACCGCTGCAACCGCTTGCCGTCGTAATCCTGTGTCTCGAACGGACGTCGATCGGTGAGATATTCGGCCCAGATACGCCCCCAATTCAGCGAATATTCCGGTGATTTGAACAGTCGCTGGACCACATCACCGCGATCGAGTTTTGTTCCGGAAGTGATCCTGGTGACTTCCGACAGGGGAGGCGTTCGCCCTGCCATGTCGAGCCAGACACGGCGCAAAAACTCGTGATCGCCAGTGGTGACAACGGGTTTGCGCCCTTCTGACGCACACGCCTGTTCGACGATCTGATCGATTTGTCGGCTGACAGAACCGGTGTCATTCGTGTCCGCCGATTGGCACGTCAAAGTCATAAACAACAGGATCGCAATCACGCTCGGGACAAATTTTGTCATCTCGAAACCTCAAATCTGTGATGCAGAATAGTTCGCTGGCGAAACAGGGGCGATGAAAATGAGATGCGATTTCAAAATGGACGTGATCGTTACGATGTACGACGAGTCAATCGGCATACGTCGAAGGCCGATTTTTGCGATCATCGTTCCCGATTTTAATGCACGGCTCTTTCCCGGCAGAGGAATTCTACGCGAAAACCCGGCCTTCGATATGTATTATCCGGTCACCCCGAAAGTGTTACACGATTTTTTCAGGATTCATTTTTTTGCCACCAGGTATCAACGGCGGGCCCGAGCGATTCTCTTAACAAGGCACGCGCGCGATGGGCTCTGACCCGAAGTGTACCTTCCGCAACCCCTGTTATCTGACTGATTTCGGGATAATCCAGGCCCTCCAGCTCATGAAGCACAAGGACTTCTCGCAGCGACACAGGAAGCTGATCCATGGCTCGATGCAGTTCTTCATGCAATTCCCGCCGAAGTATTCCCGACAGAACACCGCGTCGCCGACCTTCTTCGGCAGCGACATGGTCGAGCGATGCGGCGTCGACGACAGCTGCCCGGCGAGCTCGCGTTCGCAGGACGTTTCGGGCAAGGTTAATCCCGAATCCGGCAATCCAGGCTCGAAACTCGTGCTCGGGCCGATACGATTCGAGTTGCGGCAGCACTCGCAAAAAGACATCCTGAGCCACTGACTCGGCCTCGTCTGAATCCCACAACAGGCCGGTGAGCAGCCGAACCAATCGCGGCCGATGCCGCTCGACCAATCGATCAAAGGCGGCAGAATCCCCGCCAGATGCCCGTTTGATCAGTTCCCCGTCACTTAATTCACCAGCGTCAGTCATCGCATGCTCGACAGTCATCGATTTGTTTCGGCCTTTGTCGTATTAAAGACTTTTCACCACAAAGACGCCGAGGCACAGAGAAGACAATGAGAGTAAAAGAATTAAATAAATTTCAATTTTAAAGACTGGCGTTTCTGAATTTCTCTGTGTCTCTGTGCCTCTGTGGTTAACTTCCTCTTTCGACGATTCGCCTTGGAGAAGTCTACTGGCATGTCAGCAACTTGCGACAATTGTTCATGCGCCGATCCTTATTTTCGATAGAGTTCGACGAAGGCCGCGTCGTCTTTCCAGTTCGCGAAAGCCCAATGGTCGCGACACATGTCCGGCGTGACTTCCGTCGAATGCTGTTCCAGAGCCAGGCGAACGTGTTCCAGTACTTTATTCTGATCGTCGAGACCCGCGTGAATTTCCGCGAGCGAGAATTGTGTGCGAGCTCTATAGTCCCGGATTTCTGTCGCGGAGTGACCTTCGGCCTTCAACAATTCATCGTCACCCAATCGCTGCAGCAGTTCCGAATGAAGTTGCAAGACGACCTCGGTACCGATCGGCAATTGCGAGATAATCTCGCGAGTTGCGAATAGCAGTGATGTGTCGCTGGCCTGCGAGGCATCGATCCAGTGTTGATATATATCGTCCAAAGCCAGCCAACCCGTCGATTGCAACTGTTTGCGGCGGCAGACGCGTAGCGGACGACGAGTCTCGCCGAATCGGCCTAGCCCCGCTAAAAGGACTGCCTCGACAGCACTGGCAGTAAATTCGTCGGATTCGTCGACGTGTTTCCCCCGAAACTCGCTCAACAGACGATTCAGCGATTCGCGAGAGTGTGTTCCGTCCTCGGGCGATCGAAGTCGCAACCACGTCCTGACCGACTGCAACTGTGGCACTGTCGGGCGGCAACTGAGCGCATCCTGGAGTTGTTGTTCTGTTGCAGAGAGTGACCATCCCATATTCGTCAGGATCACTGCCCGGGCAATCGACGTATCACATCCGAGCCTGAGTGTCACTCTCAACAGCCGTTCGATGGCCGCTTCAAACTGAAACAGACCGCGTTTCATCGCGGCGGAACGATCTTCGCCACCGTTTGCATCGTCCCAACCAATTCGTCGCGAAAACGAGGCCGCTCGTAAAAACAGAAGTCCGACGTGATATGGATCAGACGCCAGCCCGCTTCTCAATTGCCGTTGCGCTGCCGCAGCGAGTATGCCGAACACAGGTTGGTCGTCACCGGCTGGCGGAAGCGTCGTGTCTGCAGCCGGATCTTTGTCGGCCGACGAATTTTTGTCATCGGGGCGCGATGTGTCGGCGGCCTCAGCCGCTCGAAACAACAATTCAACATTGACCGCAGCAATATCAGCGATCGAAATCAGTTCGTGCGATTCGATCGGAAGTGATTGGACCAGTGTCATCAGATTGCCGCTGGATCCTTTGCCCAGACAACCGGTCAGCGTTGCATAGTGCCGGAGCACGGGATCACCCGAATTTTCCAGAACGGCGATGTCCTCTTTTAACAGGTCTGCGACCGGATATCGCAAAAGCCGTTCTTCCCAACCTCCCAGATACAATCCCCACAATTGCGAGCGGGCCATTAAACGCTCGACGTGAGCTTCAATCAGATCCGGTTGACGTACGAGGATTCTGGTACATTCAGCATCAGCCGCCAGGCACTCGCCAGCGCGACGCAGCAATCGAGCCCGTCCCAGCCGCACGTCGTCATCATCAGGGTCACGCTTCAATAATGCCGTCGCATCGTCGAGCGATTCCTTCAGAACCTCGCGCGGCGTCTTCGGCTCGGGAACACTCATCGCCCCGCGTCGAGCCACTTCGACGTCTTGCAGGAAGACTGCTTTTGCCAAGTCGTAGTTTTCGGTATCAGGCGCAGAATTTTCTGAAACAGTTTGTGATGTCCCTGTAAACCACCATCCGACGAACAGGATCAGCGAGATGAACACCGCCGCAAAAAGTCCGGCGAGAGGACGATTTGTCGTTGTCCGTGCCAACCAGGATTCGATCGCGACCGTTGGTGCCGGTACGAACGCCGTCAAATAGTCGTTCGAACGAAGGTCGTTGTCTGCGGTCGAAAGGGAACCCGAGAGCAAGACACTGCGCAGTGCGGCCCCCAAATCGGACGCTGTTGAAAAGCGATCGTCAGGCCGCTTTGACATCGCTTTTCGCACGATCGCATCGACTTCGACGGGGATTGTCGGATTCAGCGACCGCAATTCAGCGGGATCGTCATCCGTCACTTGCCTTAAAATCTGGACGACGTTCGCTCCGTCGAACGGAGGGCGGCCAGCAAGCATTTCGTACATCACGACGCCCATTGCGAAGATATCAACTCGCTGGTCGAGTTCTTCGATATCGCCGAGAATCTGTTCAGGAGCCATATATCGAGGAGTGCCAACAAGATCCCCGCTGCCGCTGAGAGTCACGTCGTGGAGCAACGATTTCGCCAATCCAAAATCCGTCAGCCGTGGCCTTCCCTGACTGTCGATCAGGATATTTGACGGCTTCAGATCCCGGTGCACGATTGATTGCAGATGAGCCGCATCGAGAGCTTCTGTGATGTGGTACAGCAACCGCAGTACAACGGAAATCGTCAGGTAATTCGTACCGATCAATTCGGACAGCGGCCTGCCATCGACGTACTCCATGACAATATAGGGACTCTCGTGATCGAGTCCCACGTCGTAGACGCGTACGACATGAGGATGCACCAGCCGGGCAGCCGAACGGGCTTCCCGCTGAAAACGAGGCCATTGTGCCGCGCCACCGCGCATCACTTTCACGGCAACCTGGCGTTCGAGTTCCGGCTGGATACAAAGAAACACTTCGCCCATCGCTCCGACACCCAAACGCCGGACGACAGGGAATTTTCCGATTTGCTGCGGATGGTCTGGAACCGTCACGTAAAACCCAAAACAGAATCAGGGGCCAGCGATACTCGACAGGATCATAGCAAGTCTGTCGCGTTTTCATGTAACTGATCACGGGCCAGGGACGGACGCATTTTTACAGCGTCGTATGTTATGCTTCAGCATATCTCCCCTGACCGTAACCGCGCCCGGCCTGTGAACTGTTACCATCACCCCGGTGAATCAATAAAAGCTGATGTGTTGCGAAGGGCTTTTGAGTGGGACCAGACGAGAGGTACTTCCCGATGGCCCTGTGCATATACCACGCGCGGCCTGGTTTGAGGCCATTGAGAAATCCAGCGACACCT
>JANXOO010000323.1 GCA_025353525.1 Schlesneria sp.
CGCGTGTCGAGATTTGTCCACGATATTTTCTGATCCCGATTTCATTCGCACTCCTGCTGACCTGCGAGGCGATTCCGCGCTGGTGGAATTCAGGGAAGTTTGGCCGAACGTGCCAGGTCGGCTTTATTTTGGTCTACGTCACAGGCAATTGCTGGTGGACCGCCGGATTGCTGAATCACGGACGAGGCGACTATTCGAACGCACTTCAGTGGATGGCGAAGAACGGCACGGACGGCCAAATGACGTTGAGCACCGATCACGATTTTCGCAATCGAATGCTTTTCGAATACTACACCGAGCGACTTTGGCCTGGTGGCTCGCCGTTAAAATACGTCGAACGAACCTCCCTATCAATGGGGGGCACAGACTGGGTCATCCTGCACAATTTCAATGACCAACCAGCCTATCTGAACTCGATTACAGACGCATCAGGAAATCGATACGAACTGAAGGGGATCTATCTGCACCACAGTCTGACCGGCTGGAACTGGTGGGTTTATCGCAAAATTACAAGAACGCCCGAAAAGTGATCGGGATCGAATTGAATTTTCAATTCGGCTTGCAGGTCAATGCGTTGATCGGGATACTTGCGGGGACCATTCCGCGCCCGTAGCTCAGTTGGATAGAGCAACGGATTTCTAATCCGTAGGTCGAAGGTTCGAATCCTTCCGGGCGTAGTTTTTGGAGAGCCGACGTAGGGTGCTGCAAACTTTGGATTGACGTTGCAAGTCGATCGAGCGGGATTTGTTTACGGAGAATCGTCAGCGATCACGCTCGCCGTCTCAACGATTGAACGCCGATTTCCTCGGCCCTGTAAGAACTCATATTTTTGGTCAGGTTTTCAGGATTTCAGACTGAAAAATCGTTCGATCGCTGGAGAACTTTCCCGAGCTGGCGATATTCAAAATCGCCTGACGAGTCCACGCAATTGAGTTCCCATATAGTTTCCCAGCCGCTGTTGTGCCCGCTCGCACACGACGTCAGATCCGCCAGAAGAATGAAATAGTCACCCTTATCCAGCAGCGTTTCGCGAATTGGTAAGAAGATGTCGGGTTCATCTGGACTGAAGTGATTTTCGAAAATCAGATCGAGTGCCTCATGTGTCTTCGGTTCATTCTCAGGAATTCGGAACGACTGTAGTGTTCCCTGGCGACTTCAAAAATCCAAACGAGGCTGGTTGTTTCAAGACTATTGATTATCGAAACGATAATCCGCACGTCGGTCATTCGTCGTCAGAGCGTTTTCCGCCAAAAGACTCCAAATTCGTCGATGGTTTGAATCGGCTCTGTGATTTTGTTCGCCGCTCGAAATTCGTCGACCGCTCGTTGACATTCGGTGAAGTATCCGTAGTCGTCGATAATGCAATAGCCGCCGGGCGACAGTTTGTCGTACGTTAACCTCAGGGCGTCACTGGTGCTTTCGTACGTGTCCGCATCGCAGCGAATCACTGACAATTTGGTAATTGGTGCCGACGGAATTGTATCCGCGAAAAAACCTTTCAGCAGCACCGTCTGTTCGTCGAGCAGCCCAAAACGAGCGAAATGGGACCGCACGTGTGCTTCCGAAGTCCCTCGCAATTGTGGCACCGTTTCAGGATGCTGCATGAACCACATCGTGATGTCGACGATCTCGTCACACGGGTTCTGTGAGGCCGGAAACGACTTTTGAAACTGACTGAAAATGGATTTCGTCAAATGACGACGCCAACTCTTGATTGGGATCGCTGACAGAACTCGAGAGACGGCCGACAGCCACCAGGAATTTGCCGTCGAAAGAGCCGGGGGGATGTAGTCAAAGGTATCGCAGGCGAAGACGCGACGATCCGTGCAACCGTGAGCCTTCAATACGGCTCGCATCAGAACCGCTGCTCCACCGCGCATGACTCCCAGTTCAATGAAGTCGCCGGGAATCCCTTCGATGACCACCTGTTCCGTACAGGCCTGAAGTTGTTTCAGGCGTTTCCAGCCGATCATACTCAGGGCCTCCGTCGGTTGGTCGCGCCCTGAAAGCCGTGACGGAAGATCAAATGTTTCCCCGATCTGGTATTGGCGACCGGACTTCAACAGCCATGCCGGACGGTCCTCGTAAATCAGATTCGCGACCGACCGCGAGACGAGATCCAGATAGAGTTTGACCGGTCCTTCTGTAACATGTGGAGAAACAACACCATTATCGATATACATCGCTGCCGACGTCGGCGATCGACCGGCATCGATAGCGACCGCTCGAAAACGACGCGCCTCACAGAGCCGCTGCCGTACGATTATAAGTGCCATGACCGGAACGATGACGATTGCGATCCATCGCCATGCGTACGAGACACCTGATTCTCCAGCGACATTCAACACGACATCGTCCGCAACGATTGCGATAGCCAGGACGCAACTTGCCCACATCATTTGACAACTTTCAGGGGAACAGACGGCGCATACTGCAACCGTCGAATGCTTAAAATACATGAGCAATCGAAACAAGGCGAAATCGATTCGCCCCGGTCGGTGATCTCGTCAGGTCACGCTAACACATTTTATTCACCGATTCCATTCACCTGTTTCAAATCTCATTTCATCCGTTTGGCCGTTTGTTTGACGCCATTTTGAAACAGAACCAAAGAATCGCATTTGCCCTTCTTGTCCACTTTGAATGTGATCGTGGCATCGACGACTTTGTAAAACCACTCTGTTTCTGAGCGGGCAAAGACCTGATACGAGGGTTGGCCCGTCAAGCCGACCATCAACTTGCCGTCGTTTGTTTCAACAGTGAACACCGCGCCTTGGGCGAGAGTGTATTTGCCGACAAATTTCTCTAACGCTTCGGCGGGAACATCGACCTCTTTATCGGATTTCATTTTCGCATCGGCCGGCATATCTTTCTTTCGTTTGGCCGTTCGTTTGACTCCATTTTGAAACAGAACCAACGAATCACATTTGCCCTTTTTGTCCACGTTGAATGTGATCGTCGCTTCGACGATTTTGTAATACCATTCTGTTTCCGAGCGGGCATAGACCTGAACTGACGGTTGCCCGGTCAGACCGATCATCAACTTTCCGTCCTTTGCTTCAACTGTGAACACGGCGCCAAGGGCCAGTTCATAGCTGCCAGCAAGTTTTTGCAATGCTTCGGCCGGTATGACCATCGACTTTTCGAATTTACGGGGGGCGACCTTTGCACCCAACATCATTTTTGCGATATCGGTTGCCAATTGATCGACCTCAGTTGTGGAAGAATTTGTCATCAGCACAACGCTCGATCCGGTTTCACGATTGACAAGAATCACCGAGTGATAGCCGCCTGTTTGACCATTGTGCCAGCGAGTTCCATCGGTCGAGATATGCCATCCTAGCCCAATGGGTGGGTCATTTTTTTCGATTGGCGGTTGATGTATGGTCCATGCCATTTCAATCGCTTCTCCCAGTTTATCTTTGGGAGGTACCAGATTGGCAGCTGCGAACAACAACATGTCATTCACCGTCGATCGAACCCCTCCGGCACCTGCGAGTACCGGGAAGTCCCATTTCGCCGCGGGGAGACCACCATCCAGATGCCCGGGAGCAAACCGTGATTGCAATTTCTGGTCGATCGTGATTTTTGTACTGGACATTTTCAGCGGCGCGGCGATCCGGTTTTGTACAAGCTCTTCATAGGTCGATTTCGCTCGCAGCGATAACAGGTGACCGAGCAATCCCTGCGCCAGGTTGGAGTACTCGCTTTTTGTCCTTGGAGCTCGTTCAAGCGTGTACCCGTTCAGAAACGCATACAAGTCTTCCTTCTGGTAATCGGCATAAGGATTTCCAGGATCGCCGAACTTCATGTTGACGGGAATCCTGGGAAGACCTGACACATGGGTCGACAGATCCTGCAAAGTGATGGGACGACCACCTTTGACCGGCATCTTCACACCTTCAGGCAGCAGTTCACCGGCGGGCTGGTCCAGCGTGACCTGTCCCTGAACCACGGCATCGGCCAGCAGAATTCCCGTCAGGACCTTGGTTGCCGAGCCGAGTTCGTAAATCGTATCTCCATCAGGAACCCGCTGATCATCGGAGCTCATCCGGCCATAACCGAAGACTTGCGTTTTGCCATTTTTCAGCACTCCAATCGTCATCCCGACGACAATATTGTTGTCGAAATAGGGTTGCACCAGCAGGTCGGTGCGCTGTCGCAGCGTTTCGTCATCCGCACCTATGGCAGTTGGCAGTCCGGCGAAGTCGGTGAAAAACAAAAGTCCCGTGACAACCAGCAGAAACGCGAACTTCTTCATGTGTTGCTCCTTGAGCGTCGTCAGATCCGAATGTTGAATTCCGAACGTATTGGTAACATGACCGTGCATTAACTTACGGGAAAAAGCGTCAATATTCACCTTTGGAGCAGCAATTCCCGGCGGCTGAATCGAGCGGGGTCGTAAACCCCCCATTCTGACATTGAAT
>JANXOO010000326.1 GCA_025353525.1 Schlesneria sp.
GTCCTTGTCGCGGCGGCGGCCTGGTGGGGACGGTTCGGCCACATGCCGATCAAGATCCCTTCTGACGACAACACGTTGGCTCAGGTCATGTTGGCCTACGCGATGACCATTCTGGTGCTGTTCCTGCTCGCCACCTATCGCTACCGCGAGCCGGGTGCGAGTATGGAAACACTGGGTGTCGAACTTCTGATCGTCAGTTATATCGGCGTCCTGCTTGGCGTGGTTGCTCAGTTGCGCTGGGTGGCAGGCGACCAGGCAGGCTACCTCGTCATCGGTTCACTGGTCATCGTTACCAAAGGGGGCGATGTCGGGGCCTATTTTTTCGGTCGCCTGTTCGGTCGCCGAAAACTGGTTCCGCTGCTCTCGCCCGGTAAAACATGGGCGGGTGCCGTCGGAGCACTCGTCGGTTCGGCAGGGAGCGCCGTCGCGTGGCTCCATTTTGCGACTCCGCTGTTTACACCGCTTACACCGCAGGGGATTTCGCCCTGGGTACCGCCTTATTGGGTGGCGTCAGCGTTTTATGGATTGGTGTTGGGGGTTACCGGACTGGTCGGGGATCTGTGCGAATCACTGATCAAACGCGACGTGGGCAAGAAGGATTCGTCGAGTCTTTTGCCGGGCTTTGGAGGATTGCTCGATCTGGTCGACAGTGTGTTGTACGCAGGGCCCGTGGCCTATGTACTGTGGAAGGCACTTCCTTTGGCGACATGGTTGCCCAAAGACGCAAGCTAGACGTCGCCTTCACCACTTGAACGGGAACCGGGCGGTCGAATGTGCCGGAAGACTTTGTTCATTATCCCAGAATTTGCGCCATTCGTCCCAACTGAGATCGCAGTTCTGAAAGACCAGCGATTCGAGCGGGATCGGGTTCATTCCGGCTGCCCGGGCGAGCGAACGTGGCCGGGGTTGCGATACGGGTTGATCATCGAGTGGATAGTGTAATTCACGTTCATATTCACCGTTGGGCCAGACCACCAGGCCGAGGGAATTGATGTCGTAGTGATGAATGCGTTGCGACTGCGGAGAAATTGATGCTGCAACGAGTTGACGTTCGATCTGTTCACGGACCAGATCGACTGCCGCAAGTTTGTAAAGTCCCATCACTGCGACTTTGAATGTTTCAATGTCATCGGGTTCCAGGTCATTCAGCCAGCCAGGCTCACTAATCCGCGCGACCAGCCATCCTGACTGTTCGGCAAATTCCAGTTTCAATGGCGTTTTTGACGCAGCTTCTTCACGAATCGTGACCAGCACCCGATTCGTCGCAAGTTCGATTTCTTCAATTTCGAGTCGCAAGTATCGAAATGTCCGGCTTTCATTCAGAAGTGCGATCAGTTCACGCTCGAAGAAGTGTCGCAGCGCCACTGTCTCGTGATGAAGCCGTCCGGCAAACTTTGCCTGCCTGTCGACATTCAGTGGCTTCGTATCCTTGCGAGCGGCACGTCGCTGCCTGGCGAACAGTCGGGGTATCGTCCCCGAATGAAATCCGGGGCATAACAGCCGCAGCAGTGTTTCACCATGGTCACCGATCAGGACCGGGTTGAGTCTGGGGGACTGGTTCGCCTTGTACAGTCTCCAGTTCTCTTTCAATTCCCACGCCAGGAAACCGAAAATGCCGGGAATACTGGTCAGGATCAGGCCAGTGACCGTCCAGGCGGTTGCCGGCTTTTCAAAGACCTGTAGCAAAAGACTGTTGATCGGAATTGTCAACGTTCCCAGCACCAGCTTGTGCGAGACGGTGACGACAGGAAAGTGCTTGATCGGATTGAATTGTGGTTCGATCAGCAACGTCACACAGAACCGGATCACTCCGTGAATGAACGACCAGACCAGTCCGAAGACGGCTTTGATACCCAGCGTGAAATTGGATTCGCCACTACGAAAACGCAACCATTCGTCGACGGCATAAAGGACTCGTTCCAGCCCGTCCATCAGAGTGTTAAACACGTCGATGATGAGCGTGAACAATCCCATCAACAGATGAACGCGGATGCGATACCACGTACGACCGAAGAATTCTCGTGTCAGTTCTTCGGTATCGCGTCCGATGCGCGAATTGAGAATCAGAAATGACAACAGGAAAATCGCCAGCCCCCACCAGCGATTCATCTCGGGATACAACCCTGCGAGCGGAAACAAATACCAGAAGACCACGGTGCTCACGAAGGGAGCAATCAGAAATCGCCGCAACAGCATCATCGGAAAACTTCTGAGAAACCGGTCGATCATCGGCCAACGCAGAATTTTGCGCGGAACATCGACCAAAAGGATTCTCAATAGCGTCCACGACTTCATCAGCAACCAGACGACGCGTTTTCGAAATCCGGGAAAGTGAATCAGTGCGAAGATGACGCAACCGAGAAGGAACATGCGATCGTGTCGATAGACAAGGTAGACCGAATGCGGATGTGAAAGATCCGGATGAATGGCGGTCGGAATGGTGACCGATTCCGCTGTTGTGTCCTCCAGAGGAACTGTCGAATCTGCGGCAGCTGTTTCTTTTGAATTCGACGCGACGTGACTCGACGACGACATCCGTCCTGCGATCAGGTGTGCGATTTCTTCGACGAACATCAACAACAGAAAAGAAATGCCCAACGGCAGAAAAACAAACCGGGTCAGATGTCGTCCAAACGGGATGCCGTACGCCAGCGAAGTCAGTCGCTGCAACCAGCGAAGATAGAAGGGTCCCCTTTGATAGACTCCGTCGATTGATCCCGACATCAGGTGATCGGCCCGCAACAGCGGATCGCCCGCAAAAAACTCGGCAGAATCCTTCAGATCCGGCATCTTGAGGCGATTGCGTGAAATCGCATCGCGAAGTCCACCCAGCGTGATGAATCCGCGGTCGACGACACTGTCCGCGAGTTCGTGGACCATCTTCTTCAAGGCGATCCGTTCGACGATGCTGGATGGAATCAGTCCGGAATCGGTCAGTGCTTTATCGATCAGCGGTTCCATGCGAAATCGCAGAATGTGCTCCGCAGCGTCAGCCGCTTCGTGCAACAGTTTGGTCAACTCGCCACGTCCGTCCGGATCGATTTCGACGCTGGGGATGCGTAGTGCCGCACTGCGCAGATGTTTCGACATCAATACGATCCGCTGATTCGGCAGGGGCCGCTTGAGCGGGGCCTCGGCAAGACTTAGCCCCCATCGCAACAGGTCGACTTTATAGATCTCGTGTTCGTGATCGAAGCAGACCGACTGCAAGTCATAAAGCAGACGAGCGTTGGCATTCCAGAAACCACGCTGCGCTCCAGGCAACAGTTTTTCGCACATGACCAGCCACGGTCGAGCCGCCTCGTCGCTGAGTTCGAGCGCCGACTGCAGACGGCT
>JANXOO010000412.1 GCA_025353525.1 Schlesneria sp.
ATCCAGCCGCAGTCCGCCCTTTGTCATTTCCTGGCCGTGGCACCGTGCGCATCGTGACATCAGAATTGGCTGAATATCCCGGACGAAATCGACGCGATCCGGCGACGCGTCGTCCGCAGTAGTATTGGAAATCAAAAAATGAATTCCAATCAGAATCAGCAGAAGCCGTTTCAACATCGTAGTCCTTAAAGCAGGTTGCACGAAAATATCAAGATTGATCGTGATCCGCGAATTGATTTCTGTGGTGAAAATTCTTCGTATTTCTCTCCAGTATATCGTAAAAAGGTGAGACAAAAGATCAGCGTATGAAAATTTGAAATCGCGGATCTAGGTTAAGGGTGCGAGTTGTCCCAGGCAGGCTGCAGCAATGTGGCCACCGAACCCCATCGAGAGTTTCCAGGCGTGGTCAATTCGCGTCGCAACTGGTTCGTCACGTGCGAATGTCAGAGCGCACAAAGGGTCGGGGGTGTTCAAATTCACCGTGGGAGGGATGATTTGATCCCGAATCGATAACAGTGTCGCGGCCAGCTCAACGCTGCCGGCCGCGCCCAACAAGTGGCCGATCCCTCCTTTCAGACTCGAGCATACGATGTGGTCGGCATCCGACCCGAAGACTTTGCGAACTGCCCTGCATTCTACCAGATCGTTGGAGGTTGTTCCTGTTCCGTGCAGGTTGATGTAATCGGGGTTTTGTCCGGTCTTTAATCGCATGTCGCACAGCAGGCGTTTCAGCGTCGCACCTGTCGCATCGAGCTGGGTCAGGCCGCAGGCATCGGATAACAACCCTCCACCCAACCATTCGGCGTACCACGTCGCACCGCGAGAGACCGCTGAATCATGTCGTTCGAGCACGAGGCAAGCAGCGCCTTCCCCGATAACAAATCCTGAACGATGTCTGTCAAACGGGCGACATGCTCGCGAGGGGTCGGCAGACTCTCGCGACAGTACTCCCAGTCGACGGAACGATCCAAGTACAGCGGGTTGCAACGAAATGTCCGCACTGCCCGTCAAAACCAGATCGCAATCACCGCTACGGATCAATTCGGCTCCTCGAAGACACGCGGCCAACCCGGTCGCACACGCCAGAACCGGACAAAGGACGGGACCATCACCGCCGATCAGGTTGCCAATCGCCGACGCCGCCCGATCCGGCATGACATTCAACCAGTCGTCTGCCTGGTCCTGTATGTTGCTACGGTCCGCTCGCAATGAGTCGTTTCGGCACGCTGCCTGTTGTCTCGCAAACGAATGGAGTCCCCCCTTGCTGGTACCGAAGACGACTCCGGTATGGTTTTGACGGAGCGACGCGGCACCATGTCCAGCATCAGCCAATGCTTCAGAAGCCGTTATCAATGCAAGTTCGACGAGCGGCTCGATGTGGCGGTGCTGTCTTGAAAGAGGCCAGCAAACGGGAGCCCCCGCCATCAGCGTATCTGTCGGCCAATACAGAGCATCGAGCCAGCGGGTTGCACTGACGCCGGACAACATCCCTAGCCAGGATGACTCGCGATCGGAACCAAACGGAGTACACAGCCCGATTCCGGTGACGACGATACGGCAGGGTTCGGCAACGTTGATCACTCGACGCATCACACCCGGCGACTCGAACGACAAACGGCCACACCCGCCGCTGCCATCAGCAGCACGACGACAGCTCCTTCAACGTAATACGGCCGCTGTACTTTCACCACGTTGGACGGAGGTGCATTTGTGCCCTGGGCGTCGACCGTCGATGTTCCGATCACAAATAACCCGGCAATGATTACCAATCGCGGCAGGCAACGCTTCATCATGATGATCCTGGATCCTAAAGCAGTGAACTCATCA
>JANXOO010001151.1 GCA_025353525.1 Schlesneria sp.
TGTTGCCGAGCCGGCGACGTTAAAAAAGCAATGGCGTTTCCGAATCAAAGAAACGCGAACCCGAAAATCATACCCCACGTCGATGGGTGAACTAAACTCTTACGTACGCACGGCTCGACGATCGGAGGCTTAATCGGATTCGGCCTGGACATGAGTGCTGCCGGCTTCATGAATTGCGACGTGAATCGTATTGGATCGGCAGCAAACGGGGCAGTCCTCGACGTACTGTTGGCTTGATCCTTCGTTTGGGTCGATGGGGATGACGATTTCCTCGCCACAGGCATCACAGACAACAGAATCATCTCATCTCGGCGACTATGCAGAATTGCCGAGTTTGATTTGCGGTTTTTTAAGGATGTTCATCGTTCAATTGATGCCAGAACCGCCAGTAGGTTGTCAATGTTCCAATCGGAAGATTTGTACGTTGCCATCTTCAGTGAAAACCGCAAATTCTCCCAGTTTGTGTGTTTTCAACACTGCGATTGGCGTCCCTTCAAATGCCTGCTCAAAGATCAATTGCGGGCGCGCGCGTTCGATCCGGTAGCACTGCAAGCGGCCGACTCCCGTCACAACGAACGTTTCTTTGCCGAGAAACGCTGCACGCGGCGATTCAACCCCGTCCGCAATGATACTTCGATCGTCGTGGTCATTGTCATTGATGAGCAGTCCGCCTGTTTCGAAGAGCGCAATCAGCCAGTGCGGGCGGTCGTCATCGTTTACAATCAAAAACCGAATGTCCGCAGAAAGCGGCATGAAAGATGTGCGAGATGTCTCGGCACCCAAGTCGCCGCTTGCGGAGGGAGTTGCAATCGGGCCACGACAGAGCAAGTGACCAACTCCGATGCGCACGCCGTTGTGTGTCGTAATCATTGTGATCGCCGATCGATCCACGGCACTCCAGTCCAGGGGGATCGCAAGATCTTGGCAGGTGAGTGGCTTTCCATCGGGACTGAAACACGTGAGAGTCAGTGTCCCAAAATCTTCGCGCAATCGCCAACCGTAACCGTTCGCTGTGATCGCAACCGCCATCGTCGCTCCCTGGACCCAGGCAGGTGTGCCAGCCAGCAGCATCGACCGCGATTCGTCCGGAAGTGTAGGAATACGGCGTTTGTCGATCGAAGCGGACCCTTGTGGATGAAGCAGCAAATCTCCTTGGTCGCCTGGAAATGGTTCGAGAAGGATCGGCCCTTCCTGGCTAACCCTTCCCCAAAAGGCGCGCATATTTCGAACTTCAGGCGTGGCCCAGTGAATGCGTTGCACGACGAGTGTGTTGTTGCCGAAGCCCGCCACGTATGCCATCTTGCCAGTCGACTTCGCAATTTTCCAAACGATGTCGCTGCCAAATCCGGCCAGGAATGCTGCGGTTCCTGACAATTGAATCGCCTCGTGAGCGGAGCTCTTTTGTGACAGCATGAACGAACGCAACGCGACGATGCCGCAGAGCTTTCGCTTCGTGAGCGTTTTCGGCCCGTGACGCGCTTCAAGTGCGCGTACGTATCGATCGCAGTCGCGAGAGAGTAGCCGATCTTCTGGAGCCAGCCGACTGATGTTTGCCAGTAACTCGGTCGCTTCCGCTGGCGCGGCGTGAGGCAGGGCGGCTGCTACAAGGATCCGTGTCTGATCGGACGCCAATTCGCGAATGGTGACATCGGGGTAATCTCCCGCGACGTTCGACAGTGTCAGGGCCACCATTTTTACCAGGTGATGACTGGGAAGATTGGAACCGACATTACGAATCCTTTGACTTGCCTCGTCGTGCCGCGAGTGCCGACCCAAAACGACAAATTGTTCTCGCAAACACCATTGTGCGAGACTCGACCTGGGCCATCCTCCGTCGAGTACCGCGATCGTCTCGTTGATATCGTGTAGTTTGTCGTGGAGCACGCGACTTGCATTGCGCAGGTCGTCGTTGACGATCAATTGCGCGACCCACCGTCTCAGCAATTGCTCTGCCTCGTCGCGTCGATCCAGTCGGAGGTAGAGTTCGGCGGCTTGTTCGAACAGTCCCAGTTCGATGTAAAGTTCAGCCGATTCGTCCAGTTGCCCACCCCGTTCGAGGCAACGCGCCGCGTCCTGACGCCGCTTCAGCCGATCGCGGTAGAGAACGGCTGCCTCGCGGTAGTGCAACCCGGCCTCTAATGCCCCCGCCGCAGAAACGAGATCATTGAGCAATTCGGCATAGATGAAAGCCGCACGACGATGTCGCCCCAATTGCATTTCGCGCAAGGCAAGTTCGCGATACTGCTGGATCAATTGGCGCTGCTGGTCCACCGGGATATCCCAGTAGTCCGCTGGACCGCCATGCCCCACGCGACCGAGATCGAAACTGGCGTTGCGTGCGGCCAGGCGATTCGAAGGTGCGGCAATCCCGCGCGACTGTTCGGATCCTCCCAACGGGAGTGCGAATTGCAGGCCTTGATCGGGGTCGTTCTTCAGCAAGTGCATCAGCCGATCGATCTCGCGATTTCTCGTCATCTGATCGATGAAGGAACTTGCTCCCAGTCGTTCGAACAATCGACCAACCAGCTTGGCACTCGTACCGACCGCCAGCGCGAAGGGGGCCAGTCCCCAACCAAGCCAGCCCGGCCCCGCTGTGTGAGTGTCAGTCGACTTCGACGGAAGTTTCTCGGCTTGCGATGGTTTTTGGCCGGTCGATTTTCGATTTAGCCATTCCTTCAGGGAACGCAATGGCCCTTGAAGTGGTTTGGAAATCTTCGCGAAAAGACCGCCGAAACGTTCGTCAGGCGTCGGAGGAAGTTTATCGAGAGCTGTTCGTTGCGAACCGATGTCCGAACCGGCCTGCTGCAGGATGTCTTCGGCAGAGAGTCGCTCGCCTGGTTCCAGCGACATCAATCGCGATCGGAACGCGACACCAGGAATTGCGCGATCCCAAGTTGCAATGTGTTCAGGCGGCGCGGTCAACAGATCGGTCACTCGCAATCGTTCCGACGGCTCGATGCGGACAAAGCCCGACGAGGGATGCCAGACGTAGTCGCTCGCGTTTTCCGGGAACAGTGCGAGCAACTCGGCCTCGTTCCCATCGATGCCAGGCTAACTCCCGATGTGAGTGAGGCCGAGTTGCTCGCACTGTTCCCGGAAAACGCGAGCGACTACGTCTGGCATCCCTCGTCGGGCTTTGTCCGCATCGAGCCGTCGGAACGA
>JANXOO010000440.1 GCA_025353525.1 Schlesneria sp.
CTCTTCGATGCGAGCTTGCGGTGATCGAAGCGACGTGGAATTGGCCCGAGTCTCAAATTTCACGCTATCTCGCAGGAATCAGCGTCGCAGGACAATTGGCCGGAAAATACCGAGACCAAATGCTCAAAAGTTGCGACAGACCAACGTCGCTTGAGAGACGATGAAAGTCGATTGCAATCGGATCGATCCTTTGAGCGCCAATTCGGCTGAAGTCGGTCGAAGGATCAAAACATCACTCCGTCCAAACAACTTCATTTCAGATCACCGTAGAGAAAGTCAAATACAATCGGCTCGCTTCCAGTTGGGTGTTTAGGGAACCGCGATAACAAAATGCCCGTAACTTCAAGATCATCAAATCGCTTCTCAAGGATGGAAGCCAAACGAACAACGTGCTTCTTGTGTGATTTGTATTCCTTCTTGTCGTTTTCACGAGCCTGATCCGGTTTTTCGTGATCATAATCCCTTGCGGGAAGGCCAGCAAACTTTGAATATGCGCCACAGTTACGGTGATCCATGATCAGGACGGTTTTGATTCCATGCAGTTGGATTGAAAGTGCGACGTGTTCAAGAACCGTTTGTTGCCAATGCGGTTTCAGGTCTGTTCCGAAGTCAATGACGGCAGACAATCCCGCACCCGCCAACGAGACTTGATCGTATCGCAAGCCGAAATGTTTCCGCATCAACTCGTGAATCGCATGGGAATAGCGGTAGTCGATGCAACTCAATAGAAGCACATCAGCCTCGGAGATAGGCTTAGCGGCATCCCAGAAAGGAAGCTTACATGGCGTCCGTTTTGACAGATCGCCGCTCAACTTTCCGAGATAAGCATCCAATGACACCGGCGCAGTCACGTCGTTCGAGTCTGTATCCATATAATTTCCTTTTGCAAGATCGGGGATTGAACAAGTTCACTGGAGAATGATTCACCAGAATTAGCGTAGGCATTTTCCTTTATCCAACGGATTTGATCTGATTCACCCAAGAATGCGCTTTGCAACGGTGGCAGTCGATTTACTCTGCCACCTTGCATTTCTTCTCGGTTCATGTTTGCCTAATCGCTGTGTCAATTCAAATGACAATTCCGTTTCATCACATTCAGTTTCTACGGACGTGGATTGAAACCATCACTGTCAATTTTCGCACCGACTTTGCGAGTCTTTTCGTTCAAGCCCGGAGCCGAAAGCGTAACCCCGTTTTCCATGACTTCGTAGAATCGTTTGTAAAGAGGAGCAGCTTTCAACAGGCGTGAATTCTGGAGAACGGCCTTTCGGGCTGAGAGCAAATGGCGTGGAGCATGGCCATAGTCCGGTATCAACGCCCTTAAAGTAAAGTCCTCTGAATTGTAAAAATCGATGAATGCGGCTGCATCCTTCTTGATTTGATCTTCCATACCTGTCCGAATGCATAGGGCATCAACCCACGTGAGTGTCTTCGATCCCTTGTCAGAAAAAGTTGCCGGTACGACATCAACTTCATCGACACCAATCGGATCGCCACTTTTTTCCCATGTATATCTACCAACCGCTGGCTGATCTTCCCTCACCCCGTTTAGGTAGTGGTCCACGACGAAGAACATTCGCTCGGAATACCCGATGAAAGCTCTTGCTTTGCGTTCGGAGAATTGGTGGGCGTAGAAGGGGCTGAAATCGTGGTGCTTTTGACTGTCGCAGAGACCACCGGGACACAAATCAAAAACTCGATTCAGAGCTTGAACGGCTTCTGCATCCAAGACTCCAGTGTCGAGTTGCTTATAGACTTCGTCTGGCGTTCCGAATTTGTCCAATAGTGCGTCGAGGTATTTCTCGCCTAAAGTGCTTTTCCCTTTCAAGTCGGTCAGCAACGACTGCTGGTCAGAGGACGGTCGTCCGATGACTTTTTCTAAGTCTGTAAGGCTTTTGATGCTTTGAAAACGAGCTAGTTCGGGGTCGTCTTTGCGAAAGAACAGAAAATTACCGCATACCCAATGAGGAACTCCGAAGACCTTCCCATTCAGTCGAACCGCACCTTCAGCCACAGGCAGATAAACACCAGTGGGAACATTCGAATCAGCGATTTCTTCGACTAGGTTTGCGTTGACGAGATCGACCAGCATC
>JANXOO010000461.1 GCA_025353525.1 Schlesneria sp.
AAAGGTCTTTTCCGGATGTCCCGTTACAAACCTCTGATTGGAATCCTGGTTTGCATTGTCGCGATCCGGGATTTTGCATTTGCCGCCGAGGCGTTCCCCGCGGCAACACGTCCGGTCGTGAGCGGATTCCGATTGACCGACTCGAACGGACATCAGGTCGAAGTCGCTGCGCATCCGGAAAATCAGCTCACCGTCGTCTGTTTTCTGGGAACCGAATGCCCCTTGGCCCGACTGTACGGGCCTCGGCTGAATGCGATGGCTAACGAGTTTTCGTCAAAGCGTGTCCGGTTCGTCGGAGTGAACAGTAATTCGCAAGACTCGTCCGATGACGTCGCCGCGTACTGTAAAGAATTCGGGATCGTGTTTCCTGTCGTCAAAGATCCCGACAACAAGGTCGCAGACCAGTTCGAAGCACTGCACATGGCAGAAGTCTTCGTGCTCGATCATTCGCTCGCAATTCGCTACCGGGGCCGGATCGATGATCAGTACGTGCCTGGTGCCACACGCCCACAACCAACGCGACACGACCTGCGCGAGGCCGTCGAAGAACTGTTGGCCGGAAATGAAGTCAGCGTGGCTCGAACGCGAACATCAGGTTGCTTAATCGGTCGTGTCAAAACACCCGCAGCCAATCCTGAATTCACGTTCTGCAAGCACGTATCACGGATTTTGAATCAGCATTGCGTCGAGTGCCATCGGGCCGGTGAGATCGGACCGTTCGCGCTGACCGACTACAACGAAGTCGCAGGGTGGGGTGAGACGATCGTTGAAACGATTGATTCGGGCAGAATGCCGCCGTGGAACGCGAATCCGAAGTTCGGACACTTTCAGAATGCACGGCAGATGTCCGAATCCGACAAAAGAATCCTGCGAGAATGGGTTGCCAGCGGAATGCCGCAAGGTGACAAGGCCGATTTGCCTGATAAGCCTGAATATTCATCAGGTTGGCAACTCCGACGACAACCGGATCTCGTATTGAAGATGCGTGACCGTCCATTTCATGTTCCGGCGACCGGGTCGGTGGAGTATCAGTATTTCGTGATCGATCCTCACTTTGAAGAAGATCAGTGGGTTTCGGCATCGCAGGTCATTCCGGGAAGTCGTCCGACCGTCCATCATTGCATCGTCTTCGTTCGACCACCGGACGGATCTGACGTGCGCGGTGTCGGCTATCTGACCGGGTACGTTCCCGGCCAGCGCAGTGTCAGTCTCCCTTTGGGGCATGCCCGACGCGTCCCCGCCGGTTCAAAATTTGTGTTTCAGATGCACTACACACCCAACGGAGTCGAGCAGGATGATTTGACCCAGCTTGGAATGACGTTTATTCCCGATTCTGAAGTGACTCACGAGGTTTTCACGTTACTCGGAATCGATCAGGAGTTCGAGATTCCGCCGCACGTAACGGACTTCGCCGTTCATGGCAATGTTGGCTGGTTTCCGAAACGGGCCGAGTTGCTCGCCATCGTTCCTCATATGCACGTTCGAGGAAAAGCATTCCAGGCGACCTGTCGAAAGGGCGACTCGTCAGAAATCCTGCTCGATGTACCTCGCTATGACTTTAATTGGCAGCACGTTTACGAGATGTCCAAACCGCTGAAGCTTGAATCCATTGACGCGATCGAATTTTCGGCGCACTTTGATAACTCGACGCAGAATCCGGCGAATCCCGATCCCTCGCAGACGGTTGTCTGGGGCGACCAGACCTGGGAAGAAATGGCAGTTGCATTTTTCGAAGTGGCCGAACCGCGCGGTGCGGATTCTGAGCCAGAGCCTCGACGCAACAAACAAAAGCTGATCGTGAAGGTCGCCAGCGAACAGAATGAAATCGAGTCACCGGAAAAATTCACTGATGACTTTTTCCGGCGATTCGACAAGAACCGCGACGGCCGGGTGGAATCTCACGAAACGCCTTTAGGTTTCCGCCGATTCGGGTTTCCTGAATTCGACACGAATCGCGACGGAAAACTGACTCGGGACGAAATTCAATCCGCCGCTCAAAACCGACGGCGAAAACGGTGACCGCGGGTGACATTGCGTGAAAGCCACAGGATGACATCCGGGTCACAACGCGGTTCGGCCGATACTCCTCAATCGATCCGTGCAGTTTGATCTGCGCCGAAACGCACGGTGTCCCCGTTGTTCCCCTCGGCCCCTCTTCTCTGCGACCCTCTGCGGTTAAAAAATGCTGCTTTCTCATTCGCGTTCCTTCGCGTGATTCAAGTCCGGAACAATCCCACTCATTCAAAGGC
>JANXOO010000463.1 GCA_025353525.1 Schlesneria sp.
GACGACATCCGAAAAGTCGAACGTCAGCGTTCAAAACAAAAAAAAGCCGACGGCCGGTAAGGGACCCGGGCACTAAATCGCGCCCCTGTGGTCTACCGGGCACTAATTCGCGCCCCTGTGGTCTACCGGGCGATTACGAAGCTCGGCATTAGCTCATCAGGTCGTCGAGGGAAAGGCAAGAACTCGACAGTCGGGACGCAGAAGGCCAAATCTGCATCTGGCTCGTCCGTTGATATGACCACACTGCAATCCGCCGCCAGGTTTTTGAGCGACGTGGGTAATGCCGAAGTCG
Source organism: Schlesneria sp. (assembly GCA_025353525.1). Classification (GTDB taxonomy): domain Bacteria; phylum Planctomycetota; class Planctomycetia; order Planctomycetales; family Planctomycetaceae; genus Schlesneria. The sequence goes on from JANXOO010000463.1 coordinate 293, forward strand.
CACTGGCAGCCATCAAGCAAGTTCAGTTGCTTCAATTGAAGTAAATCTTGTTCAGATTGAAAACAAACTGGACAGGTACAGAGAAAACGAAGCACCATATGTACCTGTCCCCTTTCGCAATTCCCGAAGTAAGCAACCATATAAGTAACCGCGAAATGGGACGTTGCGAGCGGGGGATGTCAGTCCCCTGATGTTTTGCATTCCGGTCGTCGAATGCTTCAGTCGTTGCAGATCGTCGTCGTATTTCGCTCGTCCGTTTCGACCCGTTTTTGATTTTGCGTTCGACCGATGATGTCAATTACACGAAATAAGTGACTCGGAGGTTGCGAGATCCTGGTTCGTCGGTTTCCGATGTCTGATTGTCAACAATTCAAAATGCGAAGAATCAGGGGATTGACATCCCCCGCTCGCCTGGGAGTAAAGCCAGAAGGTATTCTGTTTTTTGTAAACGTTGAACGTTCCCATTGTTCTTCTGATCGTTCGGTTTCCTGCAGGGAAGCCGAACGGCACCTCGCATGACTTGCGATTAGCGATCAAACGTGAAAGATTGTTAGAACGCCGGTTGTTGTAAAGTCGCGGAATTCGGGTTTAACTTCTACGTGAAAAAGGGGTGCCTCATGTCCAACGGTCGCCGAACGAATCGTCGTTCTTTTTTGAAGAGCGCTGCGTTAGCGGCAATCGCGGCTCCTGCGATCATCCGCAATCTGCGGGCCGCAGCTCCTAACGAAGTCGTACGGCATGCCAGTTTTGGTGCCTCCGGGATGGCTCATGCCGATCTGACATCGATCGTCAATCACGCCAAAGCAAAACTTGTTGCTGTCGCTGACGTTGATCTGGGGCGAGCCGAACAGCTCAAGACGCAGTTCCCCGAGGTTCGTGTTTATCAAGACTGGCGAGAATTGCTCGACAAAGAGCAGGGTAAAATCGACTCTGTCAACGTTTCGACGCCAGACCATATGCATGCTTCGATTGCCATGTCCGCCATGCAGCAGGGTCTGCATGTTTACGGGCAGAAACCCCTGACTCATGACGTCTACGATTCCCGACAGCTTGCCAAAGTCGCAGCAGAAAAGAAGCTGGTGACTCAGATGGGAATCCAGATCCATTCTGATGTCACGTATCGATCAGCAGTACAGTTGATTCAATCAGGGACGATTGGAAAAGTTCAGAGCGTCCATTCCTGGAGCAGCAAGAAATGGGGTGATACGACCTCACGTCCTGATCGAAAAGACCCTGTGCCGGCGAAACTCGATTGGAACCTGTGGCTGGGTGCCTGCGAAGATCGTCCGTACATTGGTGACGGCTATTATCATCCTGCGAACTGGAGAAAGCGGATTGACTTTGGTACGGGAACGTTCGGTGACATGGGTTGTCACATCTTTGATCCGGTGTTCAAGGCATTGGAATTAACGGCTCCGTTAACGTTGCGGTCAACCGGACCCGCGCCGAACAGGCACAACTGGGCGAACGATGCAGTCGTTCATTTGACGTTTCCTGAAACAAGGCACACCGTTGGGCCGGTCGTTCCCATCACGTGGTATGACGGTGACCAGCGACCTCCGGCAACCGTGACAGATCAATGGCTCAAAGGTCAATCGTTGCCGGATCAAGGGTCGCTTTTCCTCGGCGAAAAAGGAGCGATGCTGTTGCCGCACGTGGCAATGCCGTTGCTATTGCCGGACGAGAAATTCAAAGAGACTCCTCGACCGCAGTTGGAGAACATCAATCACTGGCATCAGTTCGTCGATGCCGTTCGAGGCGAGGGGCAGGCGGCGGCTCATTTCGGATACTCAGGTCCATTAACCGAAAGCGTGCTCCTTGGTGGAGTCGCCACGTTCTTCCCGAATGAAACACTGGAGTGGGACGCAAGCAACTTGTCTTTCAAGAATAAGCCAGACGCTGCAAGATTGATCCGAAGAACTCATCGAAAAGGTTGGGAAGTCAAGGGGCTGAGTTGAACTCGTTTGTGCGACAACCTTCAGTTTGAATTGATGTTACAAAGCCGACATTCGCAATCCGAATCTGCGTTCTATTGCACTTTGGCAGAAGCGGCTGCGAATCCGGCCTTCGATGCCTTCGCACGCGTTTGAGTTTTCAGTGCAGGAGTCATGCGCGGCACGACAGAGATTTGCACGTCGTGTCCGAGTGCATCGGCGATCCGATGAAGTGTGTTGATCGTCACATTGGCTTCGGCGTCATTTTCCAGACGCGACAACGATGTCTTCGTCATGCCGGTTCGCCTTGCAACCTCGCCCAGCGTCACACCCTGAGCCTTGCGTACCGCTTTCAGAAGACTGACGGCTCCTCGAAGCTGCACGGAAGTCACGGCATCTGCCGCGACAGTTTTTAGCCCCTCAGCAATGATCTCGGGCTTTTCGGCCTCGACCCGGCGGCGTACCGACTCGACAATCTCGCGCTGTTCAGGAGTCAGTCGGAACTTCGCTAATCGTTTCGATTCGGTCATAGGTGCTCGTCCTTTCAATTGACATCAAACGCAGTGACCGGGCAACAGGAAATCGCGTCAATCTCTTCATAGATGCAGCAAAGTGACCGACCAGATGCCGTCTGTCCGATCACCATTGGCCGACCACTGCTGTGGCTTGCTTCGGTCCTCCGGGTGTTGAGGACGACATACTCGAATTCGTCCGTAGTGACACCATGTTCTGCAATGTGTGTATCGTTCTCACCATCCCGAATGAAGATGTAAAAATACGGCATTGCGTGCAGTTCCAGAGTTACCATAAATGATGACACTGTCGTTGGTTCTTGCAAGAGCAAGTACGCCTTCGGCGACTTGATCGACAAAAAGCAAGTGCGTACCGACTCGACAATCTCACGCTGTTCACGTGTCAGTCGGAACCTGGCACTGTGTCTAAGCTGCGATGCGCGTTGATTGCTCCGGCTTTTCGAGCCAGCCGAGAATCACATCGGCGGTTCGGCGAGTCGCTCCGGTGATTTGAATCCGATCGCGGAGTTCGTCCAGTTCTGCTGTGGCCAGGGCGAGTGACTCGGGATTGCCAAGCCACTGACTCATGTCGGTTACGATCTGTTCGACGACCGGCTCAGGATTTCCGACACTGAAATATTCGGGCATGATCTTTCGACCGGCGATCAAATTCGGCAGAGAAAAGTATTTGCAAACGATGACCATCTTGCCCATGAAATATGTCATCCAGCTCGAACGATACAAGGCAATAAACGGCGTCCGGCGGGCAAGCATTTCCAGGCTGACCGATCCTGACACCATCACCGAGCAATCGGAAATCTCGATGATTTCCGATGTCTTGCCGACGAAAAACGAGAGCGGAAGTGTTTGCTGCAATTTCTCGTATTCTCGCACGCAGAACTGCCGTTGCGATTCCTTGTAATTGGCGACAATGAAATTGACGTTCGGAAATCGGGAATTCAGCCGCTGCACGATGTTCAGTAACAGCGGCCAACACCGCAGCACTTCCTGGCGTCGCGAACCGGGCAGTATCGCCACAGTGCGTGTTTCGTCCGAAGCCCATTCGCGGCAAAACGCGTTGTCGAGACGATGATCGGCCACTTCGTCGAAGAATGGATGGCCGACATACATCACGGGAATCCCTCGTTCAGCGTACCAGTCGGTTTCAAACGTCAGTCCCGACAGCACCAGGTCGACATTTTTCCGCACGCGGCGAATGCGCCATGAACCCCACGCCCAAAGTTGAGGAGGCATGTAGTAGATCACAGGAATTCCCGCCGCTTTCGCCTTGCGAGCGATCCACCAGTTGAAACCGGGGAAATCGACGAGAACCACGACGTCAGGCTTATGTAGTTTGAAGTAGCGTTCCGCCTGTTTCACCAGCTTGTAAAACTTCCAGATCAACGGAAGAACGGCCAGGACTCCCATGACTGCCATGGATGTCAGCGGAAACAGGATGTGGCATCCCGCTTCTTCCATTGCAGAGCCGCCAAATCCGGAAATTCGCAGTCGGGGGCGTCGACGAGTCAGCTCGTCGATCAGATGCGCGGCATGGTGATCACCGCTTGGTTCTCCCACCGAAAAGAAGATGTGCATTGGTCACGCTCGACAGTTTTCAAGGGTCAAATTCGGTCCAGACATTCGAACCGTTCTCAGAAATGCCCGTCCGGGTCAAGATTGGAATCGGGTAAACGGATTATTTGCTTCCGGTGGCTGCGGATTTCTTTGAGTCGAATACCATCGTCGAGGTGATCAGCCGGTGATCCGACCCGTCCGTTTTGCCGATATGGCACGTGCGGACGGCGAATTCGTTTGAGCAAAGGATATGATCGATTCGCGCCCACGGAACGTTGTCGGGCCAAAACCGATTCCCTTTGCAGGGTGACGTATAGCCGTATCCGAACCCGGCGGCGTCAAAACTGCTCTTCAAGTCGCTCCAGTGCTTCCGGAAGAGGCTGCTGGAACTCGGTGTATTGAAGTCGCCGCAGACGATCAGCGGCTGATTTTCGCGTGCGGCATCGATGATCGAACGAATCGCGATCGATTCGAGGTATCGTTCTTCCTCGAATGATTCAAGTTCTTTCGTTCCGTCGCCGTTAATGAGAGTTTTCCGATTGAGTTCCTTCAGTCCGAACCGGGCGGTCATCTGGTGAACGTTCGCGAACACGATTGAACCGCCGGGTGTTTCGATCCGGACAACCATTCCGGCGTATCGCTCGCCAAACTGTGGCACTTTCAGATCTGCGATCCACGTGACCGGGTAGCGAGAACCGATCCAGTAACCGTGATGACGCAGCGTGTACCAGCCCTTAAAGAAATCGTCGAGTCGCGGGTCACCACGAAATGCCTCCTGAATCCCGACGATATCCGGACCAACCACAGCAATTTCTTCGAGGACCCGATCGAAGTCCGGCTTGAACGCCTGGACGTTACAACTGAGGATCTTCAGTGAAACCTCGTCGTCTGTTTTCGCTGACCCGTTCAGCCACAGTTCGAGCGGAATCGACAGTCCCATGATGGGGACGAGGACAATCGCAGCGGCGATCAGATTGATTCCGATCGAAGCACGATGCCAGAACAGCGACGCTGCCAGCAGCATTAATGTCGGAATGAGATACGGGGTGCGAGGAGCGTACGTCAATACGGTCCCAACCCACCATGTCTCTGAGACCACGTAAAGCAAATAACTGACGACACACAGCGCCAGCAGATTCATGATCGACAGGCCGATCACCCACCTGGCAGACGCACGGGTTCGCTGCGGCCTCGGAACGTTCGATTGCGACATAGGTAACTCGAAAGCAGGAGTTTCGATTCGGGGTGCGGTAAAAAAGTCTGTCGATGTCGTCTTGTGAATTCCGTTCATTGATTCAATATCGGCGTTATTGTCGCATCAGCGGTCGTTCGTTCCGCCTGATGTACCATGCCCGCCATTTCCCATGCCGAAACATAGTGGTAACGGAAATTCGGCTGTTGCTTGTGGAGTTCGGCCAGATCGCGATGGAACCGCTGCATTTTTGGTCCTAAAAGCATGTCGATGTTACCTGCTTTGCATCCGTGCGTGTGCAGTTTGACAAACCGCAAATCCGGACGCCCTTTCACGGTGACACCGGCTTGTCGCCACAGCATCATTCGCTGGACGGAAGGCGGATGATTGGCGAGCAGATCACCGTTTTCGATCCGCGGAATCAGTCCGAACTTTTTGCGAGACCAGTCGAAGGTCAACGGCCCCTGAATCATCAGCAAGCTGTTTTGCGGAGCGGGCCGTCCGACTTCGGCTCGAATTCCCCGATCATGCGATTTTCGCTGACCGGGTTTGTCTTGAGCATAATAGATGCTGTTGATCGTTGTCGTTTGTGTGTCACTGGGAGCCGATGGCATGGTGAAATCGGCATAGCAACCGGTCTTCAGCAGGATTGGAATCTCGTGATCAACGCCGCACCACTGACCGTCGCGGCGCGAATTGCAAAGCGACCAGTTCCCGTGGATGAACCCGTACACGATTTCGTTCGTCACCGGATCCTTTCGCAGAACGCCGTGACGGTGGAACAGGGTCTGCCGAAACGAGTCAAGTTTTTCTTCGAGTCCATGCGGAGTATCGTCGTGGTGGTGCAGGTGAATGTCGACTTCTCCGAAACCTTTTTCACACAGTTTAGCGAGGACATCGAGATATTCAGGCCGGTATTGATCCTGTGGATAAAAGAACGTATGTCGGGGGGGGCGACCGTCGACATCACGAAACTCTTCAAACAGTCGAGGGTATTGGTCTTGCCACTGCCGGACCCGTTCGAGAGCCGTTTCGACAGTCGGGTTCCCCCATTCGGGTTCGTAGTGATCGCAGACGGCGATAAAGACATCGACCGGTGCATCCTGCTGTTGCTCGCGTTGCAATGGCTCGTCAGGAAAAAGGTAAGCGGGAACCCACCGATCCAGACCGCGTTCGCGCAGCCGGATCCACAGAAACGCGAGCGATCCGACAATGGACAAGAGGAGGACTGGAAGTACGATCCAGAACACAGTATTCCTTTACTGCGATATCAAGGAGACGGAATCAAATACGTGGCAACGAATAATTGCCGACCCGCTGGTACGGGCGGCTGAATTGGCCCAGCATAGCACCGAACCGCAAAATCGGACGAGAGCAGAAATCTGGAAACAGTGCGGCAGTATTTCGAAAACAGGCCGATCGAGTCTGGTTTGAAAACGTCACGAGGAAACAAAATGGCCCCAACAACGAACAACCTTCCCGCGGGCATCTCGATCGAAGAC
>JANXOO010000472.1 GCA_025353525.1 Schlesneria sp.
GTTTCGAAGCTTTTGAACAGCTTGCCGTCTCGACCATAAACTTTGAAATGCGGAAGAGCTCCGTCAGGGATCCTGAATGCTTCGGCACCATCGTCCGAAAGATCGAGCGAACTGAGCAGATTTTCAAACTGGGCATCCTGAATGGCGAGAAACCGCTTCACAGCATCGGGCGCTTTCCCTTTATCGAGTGAATCGAAGCTGAGTGAAACGACGACGACATCCTTATCGGCGTATTCCTTTGCCAATTCGACCGTTTTCGGAAACGCCTTGATGCACGGTACGCACCACGTTGCCCAGCAATCAACAACGACGACCTTTCCCTTGTTCGCCGCGATCACCTTGTCATAACCCGCCTTGTCGACAACTCGAACGCCAATCGCCCTGGAGGGTTGTGCGTGCGACGACCCGGTCAAACCCGGAACATACAAAACCGAACCGGTCGCAAGAAACAGAATCGCCATCCATTCGTGTCGTTTCCGGACATTGTCCATAATTGTCCTCACAATCCCGGCATCAGACCGGATCAGGAAAAACAGTTCGACCGAACCGAAACCCTTCGATTCGCCTCCGCCGAAAGCTTACAAACTGCAATCACGAAGTCCAGCCCGACAAACCACCGGGCCTGGTTGGAGTTCAGGTTTTAGCTTGTCTTTGTTCAAATTCAGCCGTAAGCCTGTGTTACCTACAACGCAGGCTGGACCCAGTCGTCCCCGCACCTTCCAAAATTCAATCCGCAAGAAACAGGAAAAACCCGATCGAAAAAAAGAAACGAGGCACGCAGGAGCATCCGCTGGCGAGTTGAGTTCATCAGGAATTCATTCAATCGTTACCAGTCTGCCAGAAAACCTGAATTGGGCCTGAAACCGAACTCAATCGTCATCGACAGGCATGTATAATTCGCTCAGAATGATCCGATAAGAAACTTGCCGATATTCTCGCTAAAACATTCCTGAAAATTGTCGAAGACCAGCTTCGGGAAAATGACCGACTTTCAAACGGCGCGAGCGGGCGCTTTTGCGAAAAGTCGACCAGATTTTTTACAACAGGTTGTGAACGATGGTCCCGCGTCCTCTGCAGTGACCGGTCTTCGACAAATGTATCAACCTGTGATATGAACAGTAAATTATGGACATCGCCCAAACACTGATCCGTCACCGACTTGTCACCAAGCCGCAGGTCGAGGCCGCATTGCCGCAA
>JANXOO010001159.1 GCA_025353525.1 Schlesneria sp.
GCGATGCGGACGATGCGCGACGAAGTTCGCCAGTTGTCCGACCGTGAATCGCAACTTGCTGACCAGTTAACCCGATTGGGTGACGAATCGCGCCGGACGCTTCGTCAGTCACAGGAACGAATCGAATTGCAGGCGGAATTCCGTGAACAACAGCGACAGGCGAACGAAATCGTCGATCGGGCGAAGGAAGTCGTCCAACAGGCCGAAACATCCGAGCCACTTTTGTCGAAGCAGCTTTATGACATGCTCCGATCGACGCGCGAATCAAAACTCGACCAGGCATTGACGGCAACACAACAATTGTTGAAACAGGGTGTTCTTCCGGAAGCAGCGAAGGCCGAACAGCAGGCGAGGACCGGTATCGATCGATTGAAGCAGGGGATCGAGAAGGCGGCAGAATCGGTGTTGGGTAATGAAGTGGATTCGCTGAAACGGGCACGACGGGAATTAGCAGTACTTTCGCAACAACTCGAACAGGAAATCCAGGCCAGGGACGGCTCGCGCGACAAGAACGCGGACAAGGATCGCGATTCGGGAAAACCGGGAACTGGCGAGGGAAAAGAAAAAGGAAAAGACGGTCAAACCGGTGACGGCACCGCGAAGAACGGCAAAGGAAACGAAGGCAAAGAGCACGGATCAGGGAACGGACAAAACGACGGGAAGGGAGATCGGGAAGGGCAAGGCAAGGATCAGGGAGACGGAACTGGCAAACCGGAAGATTCAAACTCGAAAGGGCAGCCGTCGCCAACACCCGGTCAGGGCCAAGGTCAGGGCCAAGGTCAGGGCCAAGGTCAGGGATCGGGTAGCGAAGGCCAGTCGAACGGATCATCCGATGCCAGTTCGCGAACGAATCCCAATCCCGCTGGCAATGAACCGCCACCGAATCGGCGAACGCCCGGCGGGTTGCGATCACCCAAAGGAAGTACTCCTTCCCGCCAGACGCCGTCACCGGGAAAGGAAACGCCGGGAGGTGAGGATTCCGAGAGTGGTGGCACTGCTGGAAACGGTCAGGGCGGGGGACCGATCACCGGGGGAAACTTCTCGGAATTCAACGAGCGATTGCGGGATGTCGAATCGATGATGAGTGACCCTCGGTTGCAGTCGGAAGTCCAGAAGGTACGTGATCGGGCTCGTAGTGCCCGGGCGGAATTCAAACGCCATACTCAAACGCCAAACTGGGATCTGGTCCGTACGGCAGTGCATCAACCGATGATCGAACTGCAGCAGAAACTTTCGGACGAAATTGCAAAGCATGAATCCCCCGATTCGCTGGTACCGGTCGACCGCGATCCCGTTCCCACCCGTTACCGCGACCTGGTCCGCGGTTACTACGAACGCCTGGGTTCCGGTAAAGACGAGTAGGCAATCATGAATGATTTCGATGAAGTGACCGAACCCCAGGTGATCGTCACCACCACCAAACCGGCCCCGGCGACGAGGACGAAGCGTCAGCCACAATACACCGTTATCGTCCTCGACGACGATCTTCACACTTTTGAATACGTCGTCGAAACGCTTTGCCGCATTTGCGGCCATTCGGTCGATGCGGCGTTTCAACTGGCCGTCGAAATCGATGCAAAAGGACTCGCTGCGGTCTGGACAGGTGCGATGGAAGTCGCGGAACTGAAACGCGATCAGATTCTCGGCTTTGGTCCTGACCGGTATGCGCAACAGGCCGTGATGTTTCCGCTGGGCTGCTATATCGAGCCCGTCGCTTGAGCACTTATTCCATGCCGACGAAGCCCCCGGTCGCAATGAATGTCCCTACCCCGGTACGGCAGATGGAACTGCGCGGGGTGCGCGTACACAATCTGAAAAACCTCGACCTCGATATTCCGCTCGGTTGTCTCGTCGCATTGTCAGGAGTCAGTGGATCGGGAAAGAGCAGCCTTGCCTTTGATACGCTGTACTCCGAAGGCCAGCGTCGCTACATCGAAAGTTTTTCGATTGCCGCACGGCAACATCTGGAACGAATCGATCGACCGGATGCTGACCGGATATCGCACATTCCCCCTGCCATTGCGATTCGCAGTGATGGAGGGCGTCGTCGTCGTTCTGATGAACGAATGACTGTCGGGACCGTCGCGGACGTTCTCGACGGATTCCGAATGCTGTTTGCACGAGCGGGACGAATTGTTTGCCCCGATTGCGCACTCGAAGTCCAGGCTCATTCAGCAGCAGATGTTGTTGTTGCTGTATCCGGTTTGCCAGCGGGAACCCGATGTCAGCCTGGTTTTGATGTCGATGATCGCACGGAATCCGATCCCGGTTCAACCTGGCTGGCGAGGGGATTTTCCCGAGCGATCTGGAACGGTGCGACACATGACCTGAGTACAAAACCAGCGTGGCCAAAATCCGGAATCGTGAGACTCGTCGTTGATCGTTTGATCGCAGGAAAGTCATCTCCGGAACGCCAAAGGGAAAGTGCCGAAACGGCACTGCGCGAAGGGGGAGGGAAGTGTTGGCTTCTTGTTGAAGTGCCAGACGGGAAAACAGAGCGCGGTCCGACGGCAGGGACTGACGCAACTGTCCCCGTTCATCGTGACGACATTCAAACCATCGACGGACGGACGTGGGCCACGTTGAAATTCAATCGCCGCCTGGTTTGTGCTCGTTGTGATCGCGAATTCCTGCCACTGGAACCCAGATTGTTCAGTCACCTGGCGTCTGGAGCGTGTTTGAAATGTCGCGGAACGGGTCGACATACCGACGAACGGGAGTCGAGTCCAACGACGGCCCGAGACACCTCAAAAACCGGTCCGGGAAACTCGGCAGAGTCCCGTCAATCCAAGTGTATTGACTGCAACGGGACCCGATTTCGTGAGGAATCGCGCGCCGTACAAATCGCGAATCGTTCCATCGCTGACCTCTGCGGGATATCACCTTCGGCAGCCCGATCGTTCGTTCACGACATTGAGGGTTCGTTGACGGAATCGGAAAAACGACAGACAGAGCTGATTCGGGCGGACATTCTTCAACGGCTGACCGCTGTCTGCGATCTTGGACTTGATTACCTGACGCTCGATCGGGCGGCGGCAACGTTATCCGGCGGTGAAACGCGACGCTTGATGCTCGCCGCACTGATCGGGTCGCGAATTACCGGAACGCTTGTCGTTGTCGACGAGCCGTCAGCCGGGCTTTCGGAAAAAGAATTACCTCTGGTTATCAGTGCCCTTCGCCGTGTGCAGTCGTTGCGAAACAGTGTCATTGCGGTCGAACATTCGCCGATCGTCGTTGCGGCGGCAGACCACATCATTGAACTCGGCCCTGGCGCCGGGCCGTCCGGAGGGAACATTGTCTATCAAGGAACACCTCTCGACTGGCCGGGCCGTCGATCGTCAGATACCGGTGGATCACTGGTTTCACCAACCCGGTGCACACGCCGACAAGATGCATCGGGGGAAGAACAATCGCCTCTCGTTGAACGTGAATCGCCATCGGATGCCCCGCGTCTGAGACTGACACAGATCCGCCACCGCAATTTCGATCATTTTGAAGTCGACTTCCCGATTGGCCAGCTCTGTGTGGTGACCGGTCCCGGCGGAAGCGGAAAGACGACACTGGTCACAGGCGTTCTGTATCCTGCCCTCTGTCGTCAACTGGGACTGCCGTGCGAAATTTCGTATGCGGGGTCATGTAAATTGTCCGGGGCCGAGAAATTCGTCGATGCATTGCTGATCGATCAGTCGCCATTAACGAGGTCCGCGCGAAGCAACCCCGCGACTTGGCTTGAAGTTTTTGACGAGATTCGGCAAACATTTGCAACGACGATGGATGCGAAACAACGCGGGTTGACGGCGCGGCATTTCAGTTTCAATTCATCGGCGGGCGGACGCTGTCGAAGTTGTCTCGGTACAGGATTCCTGAAACACGACATGCAATTTTTGCCCGACGTGTCGCTGGTCTGCCCCGAGTGCAATGGAACCCGATTTCGACGTGAAATTCTCGAGGTCAAGTATCGCGGTCGCTCGATTGCCGACGTGTTGTCGATGAGTGCCTCGGATGCGGCGGTCTTCTTTCGCAGTCAGCCACGCATTCAGCATCGGTTTCAGCTTCTGAAACAGATTGGTCTCGACTACCTTGTGCTGGGTCAATCGTCAGATTCACTTTCGGGTGGCGAAGCCCGACGATTGAAGCTGGCCGCCCGGCTGGCCGCACCTGCTCGCGGCCCCTGCCTGATCGTCTGTGACGAACCGACTGCCGGACTGCATTCGGCAGATGTGGCTCGGCTGACAGACTGTTTTCGGGAACTGATCGCCAACGGCAATTCTCTGGTTCTGGCGGACAACAGCCCCGACCTTCTCGCCGCTGCAGACGTTGTGATTGAACTCGGCGATTGAATCGAGCGATCAATCTCTGTTGGCGAGATACGCGTCAATATCCGCCCAACCGGCAATTTGAACCATGCCGCCCCCTTCACCCTTCAGCCGTCCGTTGCTGTACGGACGCTTGACGAATGACGAGTATTGCGACCAGACCGCCGATGTTCCAGGAATCGTGACGTTGATCGCTGCATTGTGAATGGGGTGATCCTGGTTAAATTTTTCCGCCGTTGCTTTGACCATCCCCTGACCAAAATCAGCAGTCCACCAGGTGGTATCGCCCACATCGATCACGATGCCGACGTGGAGAATCAATTTGCCTGCACCCAGATGATAGACATCGCCAGGTTTCGGGGTGCTCCCGCTATCAGGCGTGACCCAGGCCTTTTTGGTGATGGACTTGTTCATCACATTGGACATACCGGCCCATCCTCCCTGGCCGATCAGTTGCCCGATATAGCCCAGGAAACTCTCACAGGTACTGTACGTCGGTCTGGTCAACCACATCTTTTCAAGATCAATTTTTGTGCCACCCGTGGCTTTGTTGAATCGATTTTCCGGCCACTTGCTGGGGACGACATCCAGAACGCCATTCAATATTTTCTTCCGCGCATCGCTCAGGCCACTCATATCGACTGTCACCGGAAAACCCACAAGAACCTCCTGATGCTTTGCACTGCACGAGTTACCACAAAAGTCCTGAAAATGAATTCCAGGGGATCGCTGCATATCGAAATTGATTGGGCGGTCGCCCTGCAACCTGCGAATTATTAGATGGTATTCACGCTACACAAATCAACTCTTTGACTGAAAACCATTGCGATCAACGGTCGGAGCGAGTATGACATACAAGCAGATATTGATGTGTTTTCTGGTCGCGGAAGGATCTGGATGTCGGCAGGTCACTCGAAATTTTCGCATCCCCCGATCAATCGTCGCACTGCGATTCAGGCGGGCGGGATCGGGCTGTTGGGGCTGGGGATGGAGCACGTCACAGCGCTGCAGGGTGCTGACATTGTCACCTGCAAAGGTCAACCGACGGCCAAATCGGTCATTTATATTTTTCTGTCGGGTGGACTGAGTCAGCTCGACAGCTTCGATATGAAACCGCATGCGCCCGACAATATTCGCGGCGAATTTCAGCCGATCCCGACCAGCACGCCTGGCCTGGAAATCTGTGAGCACTTGCCGATGCTGGCTCGACGGAGTCACCTGTGGTCGGTCTGCCGATCGCTGACTCATCCTTCCAACGATCATACGGCAAGTCATATGATCATGCTTTCGGGCAAGTCTGTACTTCCACCTGGGTTCGACCCCAACGGGCCGAAGCGAACCGATTGGCCTTCGATTGCTTCTGTCGCGGGGGCGGTGACGGCGCGTCGCAACAACTTGCCACCAGCGGCGGTACTTCCCGAACGGATGATTCATTCCACGGGGCGCACGCTGTCGGGTCAATTTGGCGGACTGATGGGCTCGCATCGGGACCCGTGGTTTATCGAAGCGGCTCCGTACGATGCCGCCTGCTACGGTGCCTATCCCGAATATGCGTTCGACCACCAGGAGCGTGCAGGCGTCTTCAACGCCAATCGTCAATTTCAATCACCCGAATTGACATTCCCTGCCGAACTTTCGTCTCTTCGTTTCGACCGGCGGATGGACCTCTTGCAATCGTTCGAGCAGCAGCGACAGGATCTGACCCGCACCGCGATCAACGGAACGTTTGATCGTTCGCGTCAGGGGGCCATTTCGTTATTGACCGACCCGAAGATGAGGAACGTGCTCGATATCACGCGCGAGAAGCCCGAGACCCTCGACCGTTACGGAAGAAACTCGTTCGGATGGTCGCTTTTAATGGCCCGAAACCTGGTGGAAGCGGGCGTGAACCTCGTTCAAGTGAACCTGGGAAACAACGAGACATGGGACACACATGGCGAAGCGTTCCCTCATCTGAAGGATAAACTGTTGCCGCCGACAGACAGGTCACTTTCGGCGTTGCTCGACGACCTCCACGATCGAGGGTTACTTGACGAGACACTGATCGTGATGGCGGGCGAGTTCGGCCGGACACCAAAAATCTCGCACCTGTCCCAATTCTATAAACTCCCCGGTCGCGATCATTGGGGAGCCCTGCAATCCGTTTTCTTTGCGGGAGGAGGAACAAAGGGTGGTCGGGTCGTCGGTGCGTCCGACCGAATCGGAGCCTACCCGGCCAACGATCCCCAGACACCCGAGAACCTGGCCGCCACGATTTACACGGCCTTGGGCGTGCCAGACACCGCCGCCTGGTACGACGACCTCAATCGCCCGACACACATCTTCGAAGCAGGTCCGATCGCCGGTTTGTTCTGACTTGGTGACACTGTTCGCCCCGGACATGACCCGCAGTATCGTGTCACTGTTCAGGATTGTGTTGCAACCAGCGTTCGATCGCGATTGGCCTGGCGGTGCCCTGGTGTCATCCCGCATGTGAATGCGGTATTCTACCGGAACTTGCGGCGGTCGGGACACAACTCCGTTGTTTGCCTCGTTCTCTGCCGCGAGCCGATAGAATCCGCGTTCCATTCCGATTCCGTGACCTTCTGATTGACGAGTTTATCTGTTTATGCGACATGATCAGCGACAGCCTGCCGAATTAAGGCCCATTCGGGTTCAACGCCACTTTGTGGGGGCGGCTCCGGGGAGCGTACTCATTCAGGCGGGCCGAACGACCGTGCTCTGCATGGCCAGTATCGAGAATTCATTGCCCTCCTGGAAAGCGGCGACGGATCCGGCGACTGCCTCGGGATGGCTGACCGCCGAATACTCGATGCTGCCGGGCAGCACGTCGCCACGCAAACGCCGCGAGCGTGAAAAACTTGACGGTCGATCCTCCGAAATCCAGCGGCTGATCGGACGCAGTCTTCGCGCCGCCATCGACTTCAAGGCGCTCGGAGCCAGAACGATTGCCATCGATTGCGATGTACTGGAAGCCGACGGTGGAACTCGTACGCTCAGCATCACAGGCGGCTTTATTGCGCTCTGCGATGCGATCGCATCGATTCGTGGCGAACTTGCCGCCGACTGTCGCATCGTCCGGCGCAGTGTCGCCGCGATCAGCGTCGGCGTCGTCAATGGCGAACCAGTGCTCGATCTCGACTACATCGAAGACAGCACTGCCGAAGTGGACCTTAACGTCGTCATGAGCGGTACAAGTGAGTTCATCGAAGTCCAGGGGACCGCCGAAGGGAAGCCATTTTCTCGAGACATGTTGAACCGGCAACTCGATCTGGCTACGTCTGGAATCGAACAACTGACTCGACTGCAACGTGAAACACTGGGTGCTGATTGGCCACCATTCGACAAGTCGGTGATCTGCTGAGCGGAAAGTGTTGTTGAATACGCCAGCCAGGTCTTATAAAAAAAGCGGTCAAGGGTGCAAGGGATGACACAGAAGCAGGACGTCGATTGAAAGGATGAGTGAACGAGAATGAGCCGGGCAAAAACATTACTGAATCGCGTTTGTGCGATGTTCGTCGAGTGCCTTCAATGCGACAGTGGAACGGCCGGTTTCAGGGTTGTGTTTCTTCCATGGCCGGGATCACTTCGTTGTTCAATCAGAAATGCCAATACGGCGATTATGGCGGCGACGATCGGGGTCGTTTGTCTTGTCGCACTGTTAATCGCGCCGACCAGTTCATTTGGTCAGGATGCGAACGTCACCGAAACGGAAAAAAAGAGGGCCGAGGTTGTCGACAATCCGTTTCCTGACCGCCATCCGGCACCGGAATTGGCAGGAGGTGTCGAATGGCTTAACGCGGCAGGTCCGATTTCCATCAAGGATCTGCGTGGCAAAGTGGTGCTGATCGACTTCTGGACGTTCTGTTGTATCAACTGCATGCACGTTTTGCCGGACCTGCATTATCTCGAGAAGAAGTATCCAAACGAACTCGTCGTCATCGGTGTCCATTCGGCCAAATTCGATAATGAAAAAGAAACCGGCAATATCCGCAAAGCGATCCTGCGCTACGAGATCGAGCATCCGGTCGTCAACGATGCCAATATGGTGATCTGGCGCAAGTTCGGAGTGAACTCGTGGCCGTCGCTGGTCGTTCTGGATCCCGAAGGCCAATATTGCGGCTATGTCTCGGGAGAAGGGAATCGCGAACTGCTCGAAAAAGTCATCGACAAACTGGTCGCGTTTCACAAATCAAAAGGAACGCTCGACCAGACCCCGCTTCGCTTTGACCTCGAACGAAATCGTGCCCCCGCATCGCCGCTGCGGTTTCCCGGCAAGATCGTCGTCGACGTTCCGGGGAATCGGCTGTTTGTTTCGGACAGCAACCACAATCGGATCGTCATCAGTTCTCTCGATGGAACGCTGATCGATGTGATCGGCTCGGGTGCCATCGGTCGGAGTGACGGCAAGTACTCCGTCGCCGAATTCGATCGACCGCAAGGAATGACACTGGTCGGTCAAAACCTGTATGTTGCGGATACCGAAAATCACCTGCTACGGATCATCGACCTCAACACAAAAACCGTATCGACACTGGCGGGAACCGGCGAGCAAAACCGGACTCGCGGATTGGGTGGCGGCCTGAAAGAAACGGCGCTGAACAGCCCCTGGGATCTGACCCTGATTGATGACGTGCTTTACATCGCGATGGCTGGCCCTCATCAGATTTGGTCTCACAAACTCGGTTCGAATTTGCTTTGGCAGTATGCGGGTTCGGGACGCGAAGACATTACGAATGGAGAGCTCGACAAGTCGGCACTTGCACAGCCTTCGGGTCTCG
>JANXOO010000581.1 GCA_025353525.1 Schlesneria sp.
CTTCAATCCGCGAAATGGAAAAACGCCTCGCTGCGGCAGAGGACTGGGCCAAAAAACCGAAACCGCAGGTTGACGAAGCCGTTCCCGCCGACATCCAGGAAGAGAACGATCTGATTGGTCGCATCAGGCTGCTGTTCGATCTGGTTCCGCTGGCGCTACGAACCGATTCGACCCGGTTGATCACGATCCTCGTTCAAGGCCGCAATGATGTCCCAAGGGTTCCCGGTGTCGAAATGGATCACCACAACCTTTCACATCACGGACAGGATGAAAACAAGTTGAGGCAACTGCATTTGATCGAACGAGCCCAGATGGCAGCGTTCGGCGGGCTGCTCAAAGCACTGAAACAGACACCGGAAGCCGCCGGAAGTCTGCTCGACAAGACCTCGGTCATCTTCGGCAGCAATCTGGGAAACGCCAATTCACACGACACACGCAACTTGCCGGTCATTCTCGCAGGTGGTGGCTTCAGGCACGGTCAGCACCTGAAACTCAATACAAGCAATAACACGCCGCTCAGCAATCTGTATGTTCAGGTCCTGCAGCGGATGGGGCTGGAAATCGACAATTTCGGCACCAGTTCGGCCCCGTATGTCCCTGGCCTGGAAACCGTCTGATGCAACGCGTCTTTCACTTTTCGAGGGTTTCATCCGGCGATGTCATCCTTCGACATTCCGGTTTGACCAACCTGGCCGTTTTCTGCCTGACATCCTTCTTCGCGACGGGGTTTGCTTCATCGTTGATCGCTCAGGAGACAGGTTTCTTTCGAACCGCCGGTTGTGTGGACTGTCATTCCGGCACCGAGTCCAAAGGCGCACTGAATCTCACAACGCTTCTCTGGAATCCGGATGAACCTGGAAACGTCGAACGATGGGAAAAGCTGCACGATCGGGTGCAGCAAGGCGAGATGCCACCTGTCGATTCAATTCGCCCCGACCCGGCGGCCATGTCAGGCTTTTTGAAATCTGTCGCAACTCCGCTGCACGCGCTTCGGGAGAAACAACACCACGATCAAGGCCGAACCGGCTTGAGGCGATTAAATCGCATCGAGTACGAGAACACGGTTCATGCACTGTTAGGAATCGACCAGCCACTGATGCAATTGCTTCCGGAAGATGGCGGTTCCCATTTCGATACGGTCGCGGCCGAATTGAGGTTCTCACAACTGCAGATTGAGAAATACCTTGAAGCAGCAGATCTGGCACTCGATGCGGCACTCGATCTGACTCCGCCCGTTGAAAGCACGCACAGGCAATTGACGCTGCTCGAAGACGATGATATCCGGAACAACCTTGAGGTTGCCCAGGGGACGATCACCAATCCGGCTTCTCACGACAAGCATCAGGTTCTGTTCCGCCGCCTGCCCGATGCCATGGCGTTCTTCAGCGAGACGTATCAGCTTCTGATCGAAAAGTCGGCCGCGCCGGTGACAGGTGATTATCGCATCAGGGTTTCCGGCCAGGCGTTTCAAAGCCGTGGCGAACCGGTCACGTTGATTTTGATGAGCGACAATTATCAACGCCGCCGAATCATTGGCACCTGGGAACTTCCCGCTGATGCACCACGTGTCATCGAATGCACCACGCGACTCGAAGAGCGCGAGATGATTCGAGTGATGCCGCACGGAGTCAACTACAACGATGCGGGAAAAGGCGTCTGGGGTACGGACGCTGCCGTTTACGACGGTGTGGGAATGTCCATTCAATGGATCGAAATCGAAGGTCCTCTGCAAGAGAAGTGGCCGCCGTCAAGAGTTATCCTTGCAGCCGGAGATGTGCCACTTCGGAAGAATATCGAGCCCAATATTCCGTGGCGCGATGGCAAACGGATCGTCTTCGAACTGGCTCCTGAAGATCCGAAAGCAGCGATCGAAACGCAGCTTTCGGCGTTTGCAGTCCGTGCGTTCCGGCGTCCGGTCGACGCTTCGGAAACGGAGGATATCATTCACCTGGGACTTCAGACCCTTGCGGCGGGCGAATTGTTTGAGCGAGCCTTGCGAATCGGCCTGAAGGCGATCCTTACGTCGCCTCAATTCCTGATCTTCGACGAACGACCCGGCGAACTCGATGACTTCGCACTCGCCAATCGTCTGTCGTATTTTCTGACCAGCGGGCCACCCGATGCAGCACTGATTCAATTGGCGACTGAACACCGACTTCATGACGATGTCGTGCTGCGAGGCGAGGTACGCCGGTTGCTATCGGATTCGAGATCGGCAAGGTTCGTGCGAAACTTTGCCGGTCAGTGGCTCAACCTTCGTGCCATTGATGCCACATCGCCCGATTCGATGCTCTATCCGGAATTCGACGATGTTCTGAAACGCTCGATGGTCGCCGAAACGGAAGCATTTTTTGCCGAAATGGTCAGGTGCGACAGTCCTGTTTCGGATTTCATCCAAAGCGATTGGTTGATGCTTAACCGTCGTCTCGGGCAGCATTACGGCATTCCGGGGGCTGACACCGAAAAATATGTGCGGGTCGCAGTTCCGCCGGACAATCCGCGTGGCGGCGTGTTGACCCAAGCCGCGATTCTGAAAGTGACCGCGAACGGAACGACGACATCACCTGTCGTGCGCGGCACATGGGTTTTGAAACGATTGCTGAACCGCCCCCCTGCACCGCCTCCGCCAGTTCCAGCGATCGAGCCCGACACGCGCGGTGCAACGACGGTGCGGGAATTGCTTGGCAAACATCGCTCGTCGCAAACTTGCAATTCCTGCCACCGGCAAATTGATCCGCCCGGCTTTGCTCTTGAATGTTTTGATGTGATCGGAGGCTGGCGCGATCGATACCGATCAATCGAAAAGGGCGATCCGACACCCGGCAAATTGCGAGGCGACAATATCTGGCAATACAAACAAGGACTTCCCGTCGATTCGACGGGAGAACTGGCCGACGGACGATCATTCCTTGATATCCGAAGCTACAAGCAATTGTTACTTCAGGAATCCGATACGGTACTTCGAGCGGTCGCCGGCAATCTGCTGACGTACGGAACCGGAGCCACACTCGACTTCGCCGACCGCGCAGCAGTCGACCGAATCGCGAAAGAAACCAATGCCAACGGAGGCGGCCTGCGGAGACTGATCGAAGAAGTTGTCCTGAGCCAGACGTTCCGGCATCAATAAACCGGGAACCGTGTGCGAATCGATCACTCTCGACAACAGCGTCGTTGAGATACTTCCGTTATTCTTTGCTGTCGGAATTCCGAAGATTTCTGTACCGAC
The DNA here is from genome assembly GCA_025353525.1 of Schlesneria sp. Taxonomy (GTDB): domain Bacteria; phylum Planctomycetota; class Planctomycetia; order Planctomycetales; family Planctomycetaceae; genus Schlesneria. Next base: position 3,227 of record JANXOO010000581.1, read on the forward strand.
TGGTCGAGCGACGACAACGTGCATAAAATCAGCACCTGAACGTCGAACGTGATTCCGGAAAAATACGAGAATACAATTATGCACGGATCAATTCATTCCCGCTCGATTCGTCAGTATGGCTGGTTCGGCCTCAGCGTATTCGTGATTGGCGTGGCGGGTTGCAAACCCGAAGCGTCCGTCGTGAAGTTGCCTCCAATGGCGGTCACTGTCGCCACTCCGTTGAAGCGACCCGTTTTCGAGACTGTCCAGTTTTCAGGTCGTACCGACGGATCAGAATTTGTCGATGTCCGCGCTCGCGTCAGCGGCTATTTGCTAAAGATTCATTTTCGACCCGGGACATTTGTTATAGAAGGTGATCCTCTGTTCGAAATCGACGATCGACCCTATGCGATTGCCCTGGAACAGGCCGAAGGGGAAAATGATCGAACCGACGCTCGATTGAAACGAGTGAATCTTGAGCTGCAGCGGGCTGAAGGATTACTCGCCAAAAAGGTCATGGCCACTGAAGATTATGATCGCATGGTCGGTGACAAGAATGAGGCAGAAGCGTCATCCCGATCGGCCAAGGCAGCCGTCGAGCGAGCGAAGCTCGATCTCTCGTGGACAAAAATCAATTCTCCGATCACAGGTCTGGTCAGCAGGGAATTGATTACAGCGGGCAACCTTGTCACTGCCGACCAGACTCGATTAACGACGCTCGTTTGCCAGGACCCGATGTATGTCTATTTCGACATCGACGAAAAAACCGTATTGCGAATCTTGCAATTGATTCGCGAAGGAAGATTCAAGTCAGCTCGCGAAAACAAGGTTCCGATTCGTATGGCGTTAGGAAACGACAGCGCGGACGAATTTCCTTACGAAGGATACGTCAACTTCGTAGATAACCGACTCGATCCGAACTCCGGAACCATGCGGATCCGTGCAACGTTTGAGAACCCGATGCAACAGAACAGCTCCGTCAAATTCGCGTCAGGAATGTTCGCTCGAGTGAAACTTGAGTTGACCGGACCTTACACCGGCCTGTTAATCACTGAGCGCGCGTTGATGGCCGATCAGGGGCAGAAATTCGTCTATATCGTCAACGACAAGGATGAGGTCGAGCGACGTGACCTGCGCATAGGGAATCTGGAAAACGGACTGCGCGAGATTTCGGCCGGTTTGAACGAGACTGATCGTGTCGTCGTGAATGGTGTCCAGCGTGTGCGTCCGGGAATCACCGTACAGCCTAAAGAGATCCCTCAGCCGGAACATCCGAAACTTAAATCGACAGCATCGAAAGAGGCGGGACCGTTGCCGGGCGGACAGTCGAGCGGCGGATGAATTCGGCAGGCGTTTTCGGCATCACTGCTCTGATCCGAATGAATTAAAACGGGTATTTGGCCGAACCATCGGCAATCGATTAACAAGGTGACTACCGTGCTTTCGCGATTTTTTGTCGATCGACCAATCTTCGCCACCGTGATTTCGGTCATCGTCGTGATACTGGGTGGAGTGGCTTTGGCAAGACTTCCCGTGGCGCAATACCCGGAAGTCAGTCCGCCCACGATTCGGGTAACGGCCGTATTTCCAGGTGCCAGCGCCAACATCGTTGCCGAAACCGTGGCGACTCCGATCGAGACGGAAGTCAACGGCGTCGAGCACATGCTGTACATGAATTCCCGGTGTACCAACGACGGAGCAATGTCGCTGGACGTTACATTTGCACTTGGCACGGACCTGGATGCTGCCCAGGTTCTGGTACAGAATCGCGTTGCGATTGCCGAGCCAAAATTGCCCGAGGAAGTTCGGCGGCAGGGCGTGACGACCAAGAAGCGGTCACCGAATATATTGCTTGTCATCAACCTCAATTCCAGAGACGGGACCCGCGACAATCTGTACCTTTCAAACTATGCAACATTGCAAATCAAGGATGCCATCGCACGAATTTCCGGCGTGGGCGAAGTGGCAATGTTTGGGGCACGCGATTACAGCATGCGTGTGTGGCTCGATCCCGAACAACTGGCGATCCGAAACCTCGGCCCGGGCGACG
>JANXOO010000602.1 GCA_025353525.1 Schlesneria sp.
GCACGCGCCGCCTGATCTTTCAAGGAAACGACGATGAACACTCAGAGTGGTCCGCTGACTCCCGAACAACTCGAAACCTTCGATCGGGACGGAGTCGTCGTGCTCAAGCAATTCTATGATCGGGCGAAGCTGATCGAACCGATTCAGCGAGGCGTTCATCAGCTAATGGGATTGCTGATCAAAAAGTACAATCTGAGTATTCGGCAGTCGCCGTTCGCACCAGAAACGTTCGACGAAGGCTATCAGGAAATGATCGCCGTCAATCGCCGTTACGGATCGGAACTTTACGACGCGGTGAAAATGATTCCCGCCTTCGTCCGGTTTTGCGCCAACGAAGCGCACGACGAAATCCTGTCACAGATCCGAAAATCGGATGTACCAGGCATCGCAGCTGGCGGATACGGGATCAGAATCGACAGTCCTCACGAAGACAAGTTCCGTGCCGAGTGGCACCAGGATTATCCCGCTCAACTTCGCAGCTATGACGGCCTTGTATTCTGGAGTTCGCTGGTGCGAGTGACGCCCGATATCGGCCCTGTCGAATTCTGCCTCGGCTCGCATAAAGATGGTCCCGTTCCGGTTCATACAACGCATCCGACAAACCCCGAAAAGACCGGTGCCTATGCGCTCTATCTGCAAAACGCAGAAGAAGTCGTGGCACGCTATCCGCAGATTGCTCCGACGAGCGAACCAGGTGACGTGATTGTGCTCGACTACCAGACGATTCATCGGTCGGGCTTCAATTGCGGCAACCGGTCCCGCTGGTCGATGCAGATTCGCTACTTCAACTACTGTGATCCGATCGGTCTGGGCTACGGCTGGAAAGGCTCATTCTCTGCCGGTGTGAAGTTGCAAGACGTGCATCCTGAACTGGTCGTTCCGGTAGAACAAAAGTGTCGCGCGGCATAACAGGGGTTCGATTCGTTTTCGAGTGTTCCGGGTCGTGATGCTGAAGAACCCCGGGGCTGACGCCACTGGGCTCGTCCGGGAGAGAAGAACGCGAAAATTCGCGAGGGTGCAATCATGTCGACGTGTAATATTTGCGAAGCCCGGCACATGGCCCCCGCGTACGTCTCGCCCGAGAACGTATCGATCACGTCTCTGACAGAGATTCGATCGGGGCGAACCGAAGTCTTTGCCTGCGCTCACTGCGGTCATCTGCAAACGACTCCGCTGCCAGACCTGGACGCCTATTACGATGAGCAATACCGCATTCTGATCGACAGTGAAGACGAAGATCAGCTCTACAAAATCGTCGACGGCGAGAAGATATTCCGGGTCCGACATCAGGTCGATACCCTGCTCGGAAAGATCGACTTCCCTCACGGTGCCAGTGTGCTCGACTTCGGCTGTGCCAAAGGAGCGTCGGCCAGACAATTGGCCAGTTGTCGACCCGATTTGAAATTGCATCTGTTCGATGTCAGCCGCATGTATCTCCCTTTCTGGCAGAAGTTCAGTGAACCCGATCGTTGGGGGACGCACGATGTTCCGGCACATTGGCACGGCAAGTTCGACACCGTGTTCTCAATGTACGTTGCCGAGCACGTCGCCGCACCGGTCGCCTTTGCGCGGCAGATTGCATCGCTGCTGAAGCCTGGCGGAACGCTCTATTGGCTGATTCCTGATGTCGCCGCAAATCCGGCCGACTTTATCGTTGCCGACCATGTGAATCACTTTTCAGAACATTCGCTGGCTGTATTGATGGAAAAAGCAGGGTTGAAACTACGCTTGATCGACAGCCGGTCGCACGAAGCCGGACTCATCGCCATCGCCGACACACGAACAACGCAATCGAACTTCCGTCCGTCGTCGTCCCTCGCCCGATGGCAGTCGGACGTGCGAGGGATCGCTTCGCTGTGGTCAGGTCTCGGTTCCCGGATTCGGCAGTTTGAAACGCAACGACCGGCGAATGAGCCGTCGGCAATTTACGGTTCGGGGTTCTATGGGACATACATCGCCTCGTGCCTGTCATCACTGAACAACGTCCGATGCTTCGTCGACCGGAATCCGTTCAGACAAGGGAAATCCCTGCTGGGCAAGCCCATCATCGATCCTCGCGAACTGGACGATTCGATTCGAACTGTCTATGTGGGCCTTAATCCGTTGACCGCTCGACAGAGCATCGGTGATGTCGATGTGTGGCGCGATCGCGATCTGAAGTTGTGTATCCTGAACGACAACGAATCCGCGATTCACAGCGCAGCCTGAAAGCAGGACTTCACAATGATCAATGGCCAACGACTGACGCTGCGACCCTGGAACGAGGGAGATCTCGCGTTTTTTCAGCGACTTCGAAACGATGTCGAAACGCAGATCCAACTGTTGGCCATTCCCAGACCCAATCCGATGCACCGCGTGCGCAAATGGCTCGAAAACCGCTCGAATGCTCTCGACGCAGCCTTCTTCGTGATCGCTGGCATTGTTGACGATTCTGCGATCGGATTCATCGAATTGCGCGAGATTCACCCCGTTCATTGTTGGGGATCGCTGGGGATTTGTCTGGACCGCGATGCACGCGGAAAGGGATTCGCCAGTCATGCACTGGAATTGATGGAATCGTACGCCCGTCGAGTGCTGATGCTCAGAAAGATCGTTCTGAATGTCGCGTCGACGAACGACGGTGCGCGGCGATTGTACGAGTCTGCAGGATATCGCACGGTCGGGATTCATCACCAGCATTACCATGTGGCGGGAGAGTGGCTCGACGCTCTCGTGATGGAAAAAAGGTTGAATGTCGAAGAGCCACAACCCGAAGCCGCGACGACATCAAGGATCGATCGACAGCACGTGCCATCTGGCGGTGTACGCCATCGTGTGTCGGGGGAAAGGCTGGCAACACCTTGACAAGCGTTGTGATTTCCCAGCCGATGTTCTTCCCCTGGATCGGAATCTTCGAGCAGATTCGGTTGTGCGATCATTTCGTACACTACGACGATGTCCAGTTCTCGAAAGGCGGTTTTTTCAATCGCGTTCAAATCAAAACTTCTGACGGAATCCGCTGGCTGACCGTCCCGTTGAAAGATACCAGGCACGGGCAGAACATTAACGAAACCGCGATCGATTCTTCGTCGAACTGGCAACGCAAGCATCTGGAACTGCTCCGTCAGTCGTATGCCCGGGCTCCCTTCAAAGCCGACATGCTGGAAGTCGCCGAATCCGTTTACAACCGCAGTCACCGCGAACTTGCCGAATTGAGTGCCGACAGTGTGGAATCGGTCTGCCGCTATTTCGAACTGGATCGGACACGCAAGTTTCATCGGTCGTCACAATTGAACATTCCAGGATCAGGCACGGAACGTGTTCTGGCGATTGTCAGGCATTTCGGCGGGACGCAGTATGTCACCGGACACGGTGCGAAAAACTATTTCGGACACGAAATGGCCGAATCGATGGGGATCGCAGTCGAGTACATCGATTACTGCAAGACGCCCTATCCGCAGCTTCACGGTGCGTTCACACCGTTTGTTTCGATCCTCGATCTGATCGCCAACGTCGGTCGCGACGGTTTGAAATACCTTCATTCAACGACGCTCAACTGGCAAACTTTTCTTCACAACGAACGGGTCAAAGCCGCATGAATCCGACCGAACAATTCGAAATCGAAGTCGAAAAAAATATCCGTGGTCTGCGCGAGGACACTGACGTTCAGGCGTTGTCGCGAATCTGGCTGCGCGAAATCACACCGCACAAGTACGCTTACAATTTCAAGTGGATGGGTCGCCCGATCATTCAGCTTCCACAGGATATGATTGCGTTGCAGGAACTGGTCTGGGACATCAAACCCGATCTGATCATCGAGACAGGGGTCGCTCACGGAGGATCAATCGTCTATTCCGCATCGTTGCTGGAATTGCTGGGAGGTGACGGCATCGTTGTCGGGATCGACATCGATATTCGGGCTCATAACCGGCAGGCGATTGAAGGTCACCCGATGATGAAAAGGATTCGGCTGATCGAAGGTTCGTCGATCGCCCCCGAGACGGTTGCGAGCGTTGCCGAAATTGCGAAGGGACGAAAGCGGACCCTGGTGCTACTCGATTCGAACCACACGCACGACCACGTACTGGGCGAACTGAAGGCGTACGCTCCAATGGTGAAGGCGGGAAGTTATGTAATCGTGTACGATACGCTGGTCGACGATATGCCCGCATCGTTTTTCGCCGATGGACGATGGGGGCCTGGCGACAATCCCAAGACTGCAGTTCGCGAATTCATGAGAGGGACCGACCGGTTCGAAATCGACAAGGATCTGGATAGCAAATTGCTGATCACGGTCGCCCCGGATGGCTACCTGAAATGTACAAAGGATTGAACGATGGAACGGATACCCGTCGCTGGCCCGTCAATTACGCAGCGAGAAATTGACTACGTGACCGACGCCGCGACCAACTGCTGGTACGGTGCCGCCAATAAATACCATGATCGTTTCGAGAGCACGTTCGCCAGGTATATCGGAGTGACGTACTCTGTGGCCCTGCCGTCATGCACTTCAGCCATCCATCTTTCATTGGCGGCGCTGGGGATTGGACCTGGCGACGAAGTCATTGTCCCTGATGTCACATGGATTGCATCCGCCGCCCCGATCGAATACGTCGGTGCACAGCCGGTATTTGCAGACATCGACCCGCAGACATGGTGCCTGTCTCCCGCCGCGTTCGCACGTAGTATTACAGAAAAGACCAGGGCAGTGATCCTGGTCGATTTGTACGGGAATTTGCCACAGTTTGATGAATTGCTGAAAATTGCCAAGGCGAACAACATCGCCGTGATTGAAGACGCTGCTGAAGCGTTCGGTTCGGAATTTCATGGGCGCAAGGCCGGAAGTCTTGGCGATGTCGGGGTTTTCAGTTTTCACGGCTCGAAAACAATGACGACAGGTGAAGGGGGAATGCTGGTCACAAACCGCAAGGATCTATACGACCGGGTACAAGTGTTGCGAGACCATGGTCGAACGCCGGGCGATGTCTCGTTCTTCAATCAGGAAGTTGCCTTCAAGTACAAAATGAGCAGTTTCCAGGCGGCGATGGGGTTGGCGCAAGTCGAACGCGCCGAAGAACTGATCGCACGCAAACGCGAAATCTTCGGGTGGTATCACGAACGCCTGGCCAATATGCGCGGAGTGACCCTGAATCCTGAACCGGCGGGGACCCGAAATTCGTACTGGATGAGTACCGTGGTGCTCGATCCATCGATGGGGCTCGCCAAAGAGACGGTGATCGGACGGCTTGCCGCAGAACAAATCGACAGCCGCCCGTTCTTTCATCCGCTCAGTCACATCCCCGCCTGGCGACAAACACCCGCTGCAGCGCGTGCCCGCGAAGAGAACGTGAACGCGTACGCCATCAGCCCGTTTGGCGTCAATCTTCCCTGCGGATTATCGATCACCGAAGCGCAGGTTGACCGTGTCTGTTCTGCCTTCCGGGCGATCGTTGAAAATCACAGTTCGTCGGCCAAACGGGCCGCATGATGCTCGCAATTTTTTTTTTTTTTTGCAGTTTTCCAAACGACGACCGACCGGACCGAATTGAAACAAGTGAAGGAACGACTGTTATGCCCTCGCATTTGATTTCGATCGGAATGCCTGTTTACAACGGTGGCGATCAACTGAGAAACGCGCTCGACTCGATTCTTGCTCAGACGTACACGAATTTTGAAGTGATCCTTTCGGACAATGCCTCGACAGACACAATCACACGCGAGTTGACGGAAGAATACGCACGTCGGGACTCGCGCATTCGGCTGACTCGACAGCAGGCCACTCGAACCGCGACCGAGAACTTCCTGTTCGTTCTGGATCAGGCTCAAGGCGACTATTTCCTGTGGGCCGCTCATGACGATACACGTTCGGATAATTACCTGGAACTGTTGGCTCGTCGACTGGATGACGCGCCCGAAGCGATCCTGGCCACTCCCGAGACGCGTGTCGCAACGACCAGTCGCGCGGGAGAAATCAGGAACGATCTTGCCGTCGCCGCTCCCAACGCTGATCGCTGGAAGACGCTCGATGTGTTTCTGAAAGATTGCCTGTGCGTATGGATCTATGGGCTGTTTCGTACGACGTGGCTGAAAGACGCATCGCGTGATTTAACCCAATACGAATTTCACGGCGGCGATATGGTCTGGATGTTCGATGTCATTTTGCGAGGGCAAGTTGTCGGCGATCCCGAAGCGACGTTCTTTTATAATGTCACCCACGCACGCAAGAAAAAGCGGACCAGCCGCCAGAAGATTCAAACGCTCGCTACTGAGATTTATCATCTGATGCGGCTGGTGAACCTAAGACTTCCGCGAGCAGAACGTCTTAAAGGGATGACGCGAGTCGTGCGATTTTTGAATCGGCATCGTATCAGTCGTCGCAACCCGATTGGAACTTCGGTCCACGTTCTGAAACTTGCCGCATTGGGAACGTGGTTCGGAATGGAATCGGGAATTCGCCGACTCTGTGGAGTTCGTCCAATCCCCCAATGACGCTGACTGATGCTGATTCCCGACCCGGTTCTTGCGGAGTTTTCTGTCGATGACACCCCTTGTATCCATCATCGTTCCTCACTTTCAAACCCCCGAACTCGCGAAACTTTGTCTGCGCAGCATTCGAAAGTTTACGCGCGAGATCGATTACGAAGTCATCGTGGTCGACAACGCCTCGAAGGGGCTGGCGTCCAAACGGTATTTGCGGAGTGTCGACTGGATTCGTCTGATCGAGCGGACGGGTGACATTGCGACAGGCAGTATAGCGCATCGCGAAGCCGTCGCGATCGGTTTTCAGGCCGCACAGGCTCCGTTCGTTCTGACAGTGCATACGGATACGATCCCGATCCGCCACGACTGGCTGCAATTCCATCTTGATCCGATGCTGGCCGACGAACGGATTGCCGCAATCGGAACCGACAAACTGGTGCTCCGATCAAAGTTTCAGGAATGGCTGCGATTCGCAGAAGAGACCGTAATGTGGTGGAAGCGAT
>JANXOO010000622.1 GCA_025353525.1 Schlesneria sp.
TGTCTCTGTGGTTAATCTTTCCTGATTGAATAGAAGAGTTTTCACCACAGAGACACAGAGGCACAGAGAAGAGAAGGGCGGAGGAGGGGCGAGGGATGTTTTTCAGGATTCAGGTCAGGCGGGTTTGAATTTCTCAGTGCCCCTGTGTCTCTGTGGTGAAAAATCTTCGTATTTCTCGCCGGTTCGATGGAGAGTCGTTCGCGAAAGGCTCAATACGCTGAACGATGATGGCCACTGATCCGCACAGCAACCCGGTGGCCCACGCTTGTCAAACGGCGGGACAAAACATCATAGTTCAACGATCCCGCTCGTCCTTTCAAAACAACTGACGGAGACTGACATGCGCGTTCTCATGCCGTTCCTGTTGATTTGCGTTTGCCCGCTTGTGTCGATGGGGCAGGGGGCTCCCCAGGTGCTGCCGGGGACCGAACCGCTGACCGTTGAAAAACCGCTCGACGTTTTGATGGTCGAGGGAATCGACAGGTTTTGTCTCAATGAAATCTCGCAGGCTCGCGAGCGACGTGAATCGCTCTGGAACCGCGACGTGAGCAGCCCGGAAGCGTACAACAACAGCCTGGAACCCGCACGAGAAAAACTCCGCACCATCATCGGTGTCGTCGATGTGCGGGTCGAGGGAATCCGGTTCGAACGTCCTCTTGGTCGAGGAACGCGACGAAACAACGCTGATGACGCGGCCGGATACTTCATTCAATCGAACCGCTGGCCTGTGTTGCCGGGCATCACCGCCGATGGACTGGTACTGATTCCCGGACCGAACGCAGAACGCCGAGGGATGGTGATTGTCATTCCGGATTCCCGTTGGTCGCCCGTCGAGTTGACTGGTGCGTCGCCGCGCGACGCTGTCGCACGCTCGCAACTCCCTCACGTTCTGGCGGAGAACGGATTTGTCGTCGTCATTCCGACTCTGATCAGCCGCGACGATGATTTTGCCGGGAATCCGGAAGTTGCGATGACGAATCAGTCGAATCGGGAATGGGTTTATCGCTCGGCCTTCGAGATGGGGCGGCACGTCATCGGCTACGAAGTTCAGAAGGTGCTCGCTGCTGTCGACGCATTGGTGGCGGTGAATACCGATTCGAAAAAGGACCTGCCAATTTCAGTCGCAGGAATCGGCGATGGCGGTCAACTGGCGCTCTATAGTGCGGCTCTGGATCGACGCATTTCGTCCGCATTGGTCAGCGGATATTTTCAGCCGCGCGAAGGTGTCTGGCAAGAACCGATCGACCGGAACGTCTGGCAACAGTTGATCAGATTTGGCGATGCCGAAATTGCGGGGATGATCGCACCCAGACCGCTCGTGATCGAGGCGTGTGCGGTCCCCGAAACCGATGGTCCGCTGCCGGTCAAGGCAGGTCGACGCGGAGGTGCCGCACCGGGCCAGATCAGGACGGCGGACATTAATGCCGTCAAATCGGAATTTGAACGAGCGAAAGCGATCTATGAGAAATTGCACATTGGTGACCGAATCAGGCTCGTGGAAAGCGGTCCCGACGGCCGGGGGCCGGCAAATTGCAAGGCGGCGATTGTCGAGCTGGCTGAACGATCTGGTTGGCAAAAATTCAATCCCGAACCTTCCGGTCGAATCGCCCGGTTACGTTCCCCGCTGGACCAACGAGTCGTTCAGCAGCGTCAGGTCAGCGAAGCGGTCGAATTCACGCAGAAGCTGCTTCGCCGGTCGTACAAGACTCGAGACAAACTGTTTGCACAAGCCGATCGCTCGTCCGTCGAAAAATGGGTTGCTTCGGCAGGGCCTCTGCGAGAACACGTCTATCAGGAACTGATCGGCAAACTGCCAGACCCTACGATGCCGATGAACCCCCGCACACGCAAGATTCTCGAAACGAAAGAGTTCACCGGCTACGAAGTCGTGTTAGACACGTATCCCGACATCATCGCCGCAGGAATTCTGTTGCTGCCGACGGGAATGAAGCCCGATGAAAAACGACCGGTCGTCGTCTGTCAACACGGTCTGGAAGGGGTGCCGATGGACACGATCGGTGGCCCTGAAATCGATGGATATAAGTATTACAAAGGGTTCGCCGCCGAACTGGCGAAACGTGGCTTCATCACCTATGCACCGCAAAATCCGTATCGGGGTCACGATCTGTTTCGGACCCTGCAACGGAAGTCGAATCCGCTCGGTCGGTCGCTGTTCAGCTACATTATCCCGCAGCATCAGGTTACGCTGAAGTGGCTCGCGTCACTCGGTAATGTCGATTCGGATCGCATTGCGTTTTACGGTTTGTCATATGGTGGCAAGACGGCGGTTCGGGTTCCCCCGCTGTTGCCGCCGCGCGAAGGGGTACCGGGTTATTGTCTGTCGATCTGTTCGGCAGACTTCAACGAATGGGTCTCGAAGAACGCGAGTACCGAATATCCGTTCACGTATGTTTTCACTCCTGAATACGAAATCTTCGAATGGAACATGGGCCACATCGCGAATTATGCCGAGCTTTCTATGTTAATGACGCCACGACCATTCATGGTCGAACGAGGTCATGACGACGGAGTGGGAATCGATGAATGGGTCGCCTGGGAATACGCCAAAGTGCGCCGCCACTTCACAAAACTCGGGCTGGCAGACAAGACCGAAATTGAATTCTTCAACGGTCCGCACACGATCAACGGGCAAGGGACATACGATTTTCTGCATCGGCACCTGAATTGGAAAAAACCGTGACCGGAATTTCTTCACGGCGTATCGTCGAAAAAAAAGAATATAACCACAGAGGCGCAGAGGCACAGAGAAGTCAAGCGAGAAAAGGCGAATCCGCATCATGGGAGGCCGAGGCTCCGACCGAGCCGCCACGTCACCCCACATGACAAAGACCAATCACGAATTCCACATCCCGAAACAAACTCCCACACCAACACAAAGAACACGAATTCAAGAGTGAACCACAGACACAGTGATAGAAAAAATGACTCCCCCAAAAATGCCAGGCACGAACGAAGAAACGAGAGACCCCGGTCAGTCTCTCGGAGCGCCCTCGCAACGTGCCTCGTCTCCTTCCTTCTCTGTGCCTCGGCGTCTCTGTGGTAAAAAATCTTCGCATTTCTCTGCAGCATATCGCCGAGCGATTCAGTCAGTTTCAGTAAAAATGGTTCCGACAGTAGATGATGCGCCGGTCCTTGGTTCTCACTGAACAAATCTTTTAACCGCTGAGGGACGCAGAGAAACGCGTGTCGTTTCGTTTGCAACGTGGAATTCACATGGTACCATCGCCGTCGTTGACGAAAACGTACTGGAAGAATGGATTCTTTTCCCATGAAAGTTGCGCACGGACGGTCGAAGAAGTCTGAGGTCGAAGCATCCGCGGAACCAGTCGTTGCGGGTGACGACCGCCATGGCGAAGATCTGGCGGGTGGCGAGCGTTGGGTAACGGCGGGTGGAATTCCCGTGATTTTTCGTGCGGAACGGTTCACCGGGGGGCGATCCACAAACGAGCCTCGGGATTTGTGGCTGCATCAGGAACATGTCCGGCTCAGCCTGCTGCGCGGCTTTGACGAACTGTTGTGCCTTGAAGGATTGACTGGCGTCGAGCATCTGCCGCATCAGATCGAAACTGTACGCAAAGTGCTGCGACACTTTCGTGGTCGGGTTCTGCTGGCGGATGAAGTCGGCTTGGG
>JANXOO010000651.1 GCA_025353525.1 Schlesneria sp.
CAAAGTGATTCGAGTGACAAATTGCGCGGCGAGTGGCTGACGATGATTCGCTCGGAAGTCGATCGGCTGACACCGGCTCAAATCGGAATGCTGGTCGGGTGGACACTGACGGGCCGGTTCGAACTTTCGGAAGCAATAAACGGTCGCAAACAACTGGATGCCGCCGAGATTCCGGTGGAAGTCTGGGCAACAATCGCGGATGGCGTGAAAAAACGATGGGAAAACGCACCGGACAAAATCGAAAAGCATCTGCTCGGTGAAGCGTTGCGAACGATTTTTGCGAGCCGTTTTGCCGATTCACGATTGTTGCCATTCTTGCGCGAACGGATTGCGGCGGCGCATCGCGATTACCGACCAGGCTATCTCTCGGCACTGTTTGATACGCTGCTGGCAACGAAATGGAGTGACGATATTGAACAGGAAGCCTTTGCGCGATGGCGTGAGCTGTCCGACAAGACAGACGCGACAGAACGGCGTGTTACAGAATTGCCCGCGTTGCTGCGGCTGGTTGACGCGATGCTCGCCAATCGAATCTCATTGGGCGAACAACAATTGAACGATCGGGGCGAGCAGGACAAACTGACTCGAAAGGAACTCGCCGTGAAAAAAGGCGAAATCCGCGAGGCCGCGCGGCTCGGCTTATCGGCTCGACTGGCCACTGAAGCAGGACAGGAAGCAGCCGGAATCGATGCAGGTCCGAATGCGATCGCTTCAGATCGCTCGTTCGGCCGCCGGGACTGGTTGAAGATCGAGCAGACCTGGCTCGATCTCCAGGGTGGAACAAACCTCACACAAGCAGAAGCCGAGTGCTGGAAGATCCTCGGCGATGCTCCGCCACAGCCGATGGCGGACGACGGTGATACTGCGGACGAACTCCAGGATGTCAGCAACGAGGTTGCCGAACGCCGGGTGACCCAGAAATACTTCGACGCGATTTTACGCCAGCGAGCGTTTACCACCGTGATGAACCTCGCCGCGAGGAAACAGGCAACGCCTGCAAGCATCGACCGATTGCTGAAGTACATTGATGTCGGAGTCACGACGGAAACAGCAGCCAAACCGGATGCCGCAGATTCGGCCGTGCGCAACCCGGATTCGTTCTGGCGGCGTGCCAAATTCCGGATGCTGGTCATTCTGGACCGCCCCGAAATACTCGAAAACACACTTCGAGAATGGATTCGAACCGACATTTCGACCGGGCCATGGCGTCAGTCATTGGCCAGGATCCTCGCCGAACGCGGAAAGATCGACGAAGCGATTCAGCTTTTCGAGGCGTGTATCAAGGATCAATTGCTGTCTGCGTCCGACTACAAATCGCTGGCTGACTGGTACCTGGTGGTCAATCGCCGCACAGACTACGAAAAAAGTCGCGTCGAAGTGGCGATGCAGACACCCGAAGAAAACCTGGCGCAACTCATCTACTACACTCAAAACCGGTGCCAGCAAACGAACATTCCGCTCCCGAGCGAACTCGACGAAGAAACGTTGATCGCTTTCAAGGCGCTGTTCAAAAAATCGGCTCAGCCCGAAAACTATTTCTGGCAATTGCAAAGGATCTACGGTGCTATTCGAGACTTCAGAATGTTCATGATTCTGCCCGACGCGATTCCTGGCCGTTCGCCGCAACAGGTCTATTCATTTCTTCAGGGACTGCGGAATTACATACTGATTGAGCTGCGAGACGAAGCGGCGGCTGATGAAATCATCGCGAGGATCAAATCGCTGCGTGATGGCGAACTCACTCCCACGGATCTGCGAGCGCTCGACTTATTCGAAGCGTTTGTCGAACGAAAGTCGTCCGAAGTCCTGAACCAGCCGGGGCCGCACGTCGAGGCCTGTCTGGCCGCCATGCGACGCGCGTTTCAGTGGACATGGGCCGACGGCGAATTGCCCATGATGTCGCAATTCCTGCTGAACCTGGGCGGATTGCCGAATGAGAAGCTGAAGGACGAACAACTGCGAGAACTACAAGCTTTGAAACAACTGGCTCCTGCAATGTCACGCGAACGACTTTCTGTCACCGGCGATCTTTGTCAGCTTGTGTTCTGGAGCTACAGTCGCCAAAACGAGGCATTGCTCGAGATGGAAGTGGAAGTCCAGGCGTACCTGCGAGCCAATGACGGCATCTGGCCACATGCGGACAACGAGATACTCGGCCGGTATGTTGCGATGCTGGAAGGAGCCAATCGTCATGCTTTGGGTGAAGCGGTTTTGAGGAGGCAGATTGCACAGCCGGAAAATGATGTGCAACGCAAATGGATGCAAGATCGTTTGATGGCCCTCTTTAATCATGCACTGGAACATGACGGTGCTGTCTCAATCGGAACAGGACGTGCGAACCTGTTCCGACCAATCGTGCAATTGACATTGAAAGAGCTCGCGGCCGCGCCCGATGAAAATGTGCGATTTAGCCTTGTCGCACGTCTGGGAACGACATTCGAGATCGCAAACAGGCACAAGCTGGATGGCGTTGCTGACGCCGTGAATCATTTTGCATTTGACATCATGCCGAAACTGTTAAAGCAACAACAGCAGCAGTACCGCAATACAGCGACGACCGCATTGCAGGGATTCGGGACAATTCTCACCTCGAAACTCGCGCTGAAGTATGTTGTCGAACGCATGGAAGAATGGCCGCAACGGCTGGAAATCCAATACGACAATTCATGGAACGCATTCGGTAGTGAATTGGCCGTCAGACGGAATATGGCGGGATCGACAGATCTGGACGAGCGGGTCTTGAAACTGTCTGTTGATCGGTTGCAACGCGACCTCAGGAACGGTGACGGGAATGGCCAACAAATCTTCTATATCGGCCATCAGCACTTTTGGGCCGAAAAGAGCGATGAATTTGCGAAAGCAGCCGAACAGGTGCTTAACGAACGCCGTGCTTCTGGTCGTCGCGCCGTGACGGTGGCCAATTATCTTCGCAATGGACTGCACCTGTTCCCCAGGGCGATCGAAGTTCTACAGATCGCTCGCGACAAGGGCCTGCTGGAAGAAGCGACTCAGGCGATACTGGCGACGTGGCTGCACGAGACAAACCGGTTCGCCGAGATGATTCCGGTCTTCACCTCACTTGTGGCCGCTCGACCGGACAATATGCTCTACAGAACCGAACTGATGGTCGCATACTTCCAGTCGCAGCGTCCCGAACAATTGCAGACTTTGGTCAGTGAAACGGACGAACATTTTCATGGCGGCGGACGCTGGAGCGAAGGCAATGTCGCTCAGTTCGCACGCGGGTGCCAGGGGACAGAGCAATGGGAACGGATGCGAAACCTGTTCACCGAGGCGATCGCACTGCACCAGCGAGCAAACCCGAACAGCGGGTTTAATGACGGAACGCTGTCGGACTATTATCAACAGTTGGCCCGTTCTGAAGCGAGACTCAATCACACCCGCGAAGCAGTCATAGCGGCATCAGCGGCCATTGTCAGCTGGGACGCACGTCACAATCAGCGGCAATATGCACTGAACGTCCTGCGAGAAGTTATCGAAGCGGCGAAGGATCTTGACACGTACGTAGTGTACCTCGACGATGAATTGAAAAAGACGGGCCAGGACAGCCCCGTCTTGCGGAAAACGATTGGCGATGTTCTTCAGGCGCGAGGCCGACACGCGAATGCCATCGCGCAATACAAACTTGCGATGGAACTTCAGCCGAACGACAAACAGATCCATCAATCACTGATCGCGTGCTACGATGCGACGCAGCAGAAAGGCGAGGCGACGAAACAGCTGTTAAAACTGATCGACGTGCAGCGGCACGATTTGCCCCTGTATCAACAGCTCGCCGCGCGTTTGAAAGATGACGAGGCCGAGGCCGAACGAGCCGCGACATCAATCATCGAACAGTCGCCGAACGAATCCGAGTCCCATGCGGCGATGGCAGAACTGCGGCAAACGCAAAATCGCTGGAGCGACGCCATCCCTCATTGGGAGCAGGTCGCGAAAATGAGAAAACTCGAACCGACAGGCTTGCTCAGACTGGCGGAAGCACAATTGCACGAAAAGCAGTGGGACGGAGCTCGAGAGTCGATCAAAAAACTCAGAAAAACCGACTGGCCCAGTCGTTTCGGGAATACAGCGCAGGAAACCAGTGCGATTGAAGCGCGACTGCCAAAATAGCGGCGCGACAAAACGGCGATCAGGGATTCGCCGAGACGGTACCGGTACCGGTAACGGTCGTGACGTAATCTCCGGCGAGTAACAACCCAGGGTCGCCTGTCACGAACGTCACGGTGAGTAACATATTGGCGCGTCCGACGTTGTTCGATCTCGCTGTCACGACGGCATCGTTGACATTGCCGATGTAGTTTGTCGATGCATTGGACAGAGTGACAGCCCAGGATGCCGGACCTGTTGTGGAACCGGTTGCCCGGGACAGTCGTGCATCGCGTCTGAAACTGGCGTTGGTCGAATGAGTAAAAGGTTTAGTGACCGCGAAATTGACCGTAACGCCATGTGTGGTATTTCCCGCCACGATCCATGACTGAGGAGGAAACGCCTGTGGGTTACTCGAAAGGTCGTGCGTCAGCTCGACGTTTTTCGGCGGCGTGATCGAAACGCTCTGCTGAACGTGTACGAGATATTGCTGAATGCCGGTGGTTTGAGGAATACAGTCATCGACGCAACTGCTCCGCAAGTCAGAACGGAGAACAGGGTCAAGCCGTGAGCACGACGTAAGCAAGGAAGGGTGAACATCATGTAGCCTTGAAGTCTTTGGCAATCCCGGAAAAATAGTCTCCCCTCGTTTGTCGTTTTCGGTGAGCTTCGACTCTTGAGTCGTGGATGAACCTGAAAGTCTCAAGGAG
>JANXOO010000664.1 GCA_025353525.1 Schlesneria sp.
AATTC
This sequence comes from Schlesneria sp., assembly GCA_025353525.1. Lineage (GTDB taxonomy): Bacteria > Planctomycetota > Planctomycetia > Planctomycetales > Planctomycetaceae > Schlesneria. The sequence continues at coordinate 6 of JANXOO010000664.1, forward strand.
CGTTGCCGGCCGTTCGTGTGCAGAAAGACTCAATTCAATGTCCTGATATCATCCCGCTGTTAACCGCGAGTGTTTCTATCGTGCGTTGCTGTGGTGTGTTTCGGCGGTGCGCTGTATTTCATGTCGCGACCCGGAAGCGTATCATCAGCGTATCATCTCCGGCCAACTTTGGTGAGGCAATGGAGGCGATCAGGCTGTCGGATTTGATTCCTGACGCGAGATTTCATTGTTGACAGTTATTTTGAATCGGGAACCTTGAATGACGACTGACGACCGCCTGAGACTTCTGGTGATTGGTGCTCACCCGGACGATTGTGAACTGAAAGCAGGTGGTCTGGCGACGCTGTACCGCAATGCGGGTCACATTGTGAAATATGTCAGTGTTACAAACGGCGAAGCAGGTCACCAATGGCGTCGTCCAGAGGATCTGGCGGCCGTCCGCCGTGCCGAAGCCGATGACGTGGCAACCTTGACGGGGGTCGAGTACGAGATTCTCGGGAATCGCGATGGCAGACTTCTGCCGACCCTGGACGCGCGGTTCGAATTGATCGGACTGATTCGCCGGTTTCAACCCGATCTGATCCTGACTCATCGACCAAATGATTATCACCCTGATCATCGCGCGACATCGACACTTGTTTGCGACGCAGCGTATATGGTCATCGTCCCTCATATCGTCCCGGACATTCCTGCGCTGCGCGTGAATCCTGTGATCGCCTATCTTTCGGACCACTTTCAGAAACCGGTTCCGTTTCAGCCGACGATCGCCGTCGATGTCGAACCCGTTCTGGAACGAATTGTCGATCAGATGGAATGCCACCGCTCACAGTTTTTCGAGTGGCTGCCTTACACAATGTGTCAAGAAGAGCGGTTCCCGACCGATGCCGCAGCAAAACGGGCATACGCAAAGGATTTCTATTACCGGCTCAACGGACCACTGGCAGACCGCTTTCGGGATCTGATCGTGCAAACGTATGGCGGTGAGCGAGGCAACGCGATTCGATGGATCGAGGCGTTTGAGCCCTGTGAATACGGTTCGCCTTTGACGAATGAAGTCAAACGACGATTGTTCTGGATGTTGCCAGGTCAGGGATAAATGCAGCGCGGCGGCGAACGGATTTTGGAAATCGACGATTGAGAGAAAACGGGCGAACGCCTGAACACCGGCATTGATCTTTTGTTTTACACTTTATTGAAAAGTTTATGGAATGACTGACCTGCTGTTTTCAGTAAAAGACCTTGTTGTTCTGGTATCGGGTGGAAGTCGGGGAATCGGACGTTCGCTGGCCGAAGGCTTTGCAGAACGTGGATCGCGCGTGCTGATCACCGGACGCGACGAACAGACGCTGAAGACCACCGCGAACGAAATCTCGAAAGGCACGATTCCGGTTGAATACATCGTCTGCAATGTCGCCGACCCAGAGCAGATTGCTCGAATGGTGAATACGGCCGTCGAAAAAGCCGGCCGTATTGATTGCCTGTTGAACGTTGCCGGTGTGAACGTCCGGAAGAGAGTTGAACAGTATTCGATCGAGGAATTTGACGGGATTCTTGATATCAACCTGAAGGGAGCATTCCTGGTCGCACAGGCCGTCGGGCGCCGGATGATCGAGCAAAAGACCGGCGGGTCGATAATGAATATCGATTCATTGAATTCGTTTCGTCCGCTCAAAGGCGTGCAACCCTATGCCATGAGCAAAGCGGCGATTTCGGCGATGACACGGGGGATGGCCATGGAATGGGGCGAACACGCGATTCGCGTGAATGCCCTGGCCCCCGGCTTCATCCTGACAGACCTCACGAAGAAGTTGTGGGCCGATCCGGTCATGCAGGAATGGAATCTGGCCAACTGCCCGCTCAAACGACTTGGTCAACCCGAAGACCTGATCGGAACCGCGATCTTCCTGGCAAGCGATGCCGCCAGGTTTCTGACTGGGCAGGTGATCTATGTTGATGGTGGGATCACCTGCGGCGTTCATTGGCCAATCCCGCTTTCATGATGCCGGTTTGATGGAATTGATTTTGATTCCGGGTAGTTCATTCGATGCTCGCCGGCGTTGCATATTTGGCGGGTGACTTGATGAACGCACTGTAGTTTGCCTGCGTTTCAAACAAGTACAGCCGTCCCTTGAACCACGACGCGTAATCGAGCGTCCCTTCGACGATTTCCTTGTCCCGAGTCAGTGCCACGACATCGGCGCCGAACGCGGCTGGTGTATAGAGCGATGGATCGGCAATAAATCTGAGGCGAGCCGCTTCAGATGCAAAGTGGAACTTCTGGCCACGGTGGCTAGTAGAGAATTCGGGTTTTGCATCCAGCAGCTCCCGATCATCCCTTAGCGTCACCGGACAGAATCCCTTCAAACCTTTCATGTCGAAACGGCCCCGAATTCGTCGCGTTTTGTCGAGTTGCGATTCTGAAGGTTCGTCAGAATCCTGCGTCTCGCCCGCGTCCGCCATCGCTACGTTGCTACTGTTAGCATTTTTAGCGGCTGGCACTCGTTCGGCGGCGTTTGCAGCACTTTCATTTGACGGTGGCGTTAATCCTGGTGGTGTCAAACTGGTGGAATTGTTTCCGACCGGTGCCAGTGATGGCGGTGCAATGATCTCCTGAATTGCCGACTTCGAATCTGTCAGTTCCGCCGGTGCGGCAACACGACTTACGTCAACCGACCTGGGCTCGGCCTTCGATACCGCTTCGTCGCGTTCGTCGATCGATGGTTCAGCGAAATCTTTTGTTCTGACGGCATACGGATCTTCGTCGGTGTTTGGCGAGTCGTTCACCACTGTAGAAGTAGCCGTCTCTTTCGATGGCTGAATTTGTACCTGCAGATCCGGTGCTCGTTCAGGAGTCGCTTTTTCCATTGGTGCCGAAGCGATTGACTCGGGCTGATCCGGAAACGGATCCGGGAAATCGTTTGACGAATCCCGGATTGTGACCGCGACTTTCGTAGCTGGTGGTGTTAAGGCTTTGGCAATCGCTGGCGGTTGGGCCAGGTTCTTGAGCGGTGGCAATGAATCTTCGGTGACAGTGATCTTCAATGGGACTGGCTGCTCCGCGAGATTTGGCAAACCCGATGAAGGCTGCGGAGGTTGAGACAGTTCGACATTCGATCCGGCAACCGCAGTCACATTGACCTGATGAGAATTGGAATTTGGCAGCTGTTGAATCGAAGCGAGTTGCGGTTGCACCATCGGACGGGCGGCAGGCATTGACCGATTCAGCGGCAGAGTTTGCGGCGGCCGGTTCATTGAAGCACTCTGAACGACCGGTGCAGGCATCATCGCGGCCATCGATGCGGGCGGCACTTGCGGGACATTATTGGCGTAGTCAGGTGGAACCGGATTCAAAGGAGCAGGAGACTTGTTCCCGCCCGCGATCTTCTTTAAAAATCCGGCAACACTGTTTTTCGGCGGTTGTTGCGGCGGACGCGGTTGCTGTTGCTGTTGCTGTTGCGGGACGTTATGCGCTTCGACCGCTGCAGAATAGTTTCGCGGCGATTGCGATGGATAGGGCGCTGCCTGCGGTCGGGATACCGTTGCTGGTTGATATTGCCGGTGTCCTGGCGCGGGATTGGCAGGTTTTTGATTCGGTCGAGCCATTGTTTGCGATGGCACGACACCGGGCGCCGTTGCTGGACTCATCGTCGAAGGGTTGATCGGCTGAAGGTTCATCGACATATTCGGCATTTCGCGACCGTCCTGTTGGTAGAGCAGTTCGAGTTGCCTTTGGACTTCAGACTTGTCACTCGTCGCGTCGTTTTGCGAGACCGTTTGAATTTCAACCGTCTGAATTTCAATTGCCGTCGTATCGCTCGGATCCGGAACTGCCAGCAATTTCGGAGGCTGTGTTGATTGAACGGGAACCGGTTTGGCGGCAGTTCGCTTTGAAT
>JANXOO010001185.1 GCA_025353525.1 Schlesneria sp.
GCTTTGCTTTGCGAACGTAATTCTCGGCAATGCAAACGGCAGTTCTTTGCCGTTGTCACGATCCAGTAGCGGCTTGGGATCGAAAGTATCGACGTGCGACGGCCCCCCTTTCATAAACAAAAAGACGATCCGGTTCGCCCGCGCGGCGAAGTGCGAAATCTTTGCAGCCAGTGGATCTCCGGTCGCGAGGACTGGTATCGGGTCAGCTTTCGATTCTCCTCCCAGCATGGCACTGAGTGCAAGATGTCCAAAACCAACCGCCGATGTTTTCAGCAACTGCCGTCGTGTTTGCAGCCCTGCTGAGACGGACAATTCATCGCGAATTCCCGCACGTTGCGAATGTTCGTCGCACATCGTTACCTCACGTAAATGAATTCGTTGCTGGCAAACAGTCCCTGACAAAACAGCGACCAGGCTCGTTCGCGACGCATTCGCTCCGGTTCGCCGATTTGAGCATTCTCTCGTCCGACGGGCGCCGAAACCGTCTGCTTTGAAATCAGATCATCGACAAATGCCAGTGCTCGCTGCGATTCGGCGTCCGACGGTGGGCGCCCCAGCCCCCGCAGGTATGCCAATCGAATCCGGTCGGCATCATCGGATGTTTCACCGAGCAAACTACGAGCAAGTGTCTCTGCCGAATCCATCATCAAATCGGCGTTCATCATAAGCAGCGCCTGCGGAGCGACCACCGTTGCATTGCGGTTTCCCGTCGGCATTGTGGGGTCAGGGTAGTCGAATTGTTCGAACAACGTATAGATATTGTTGCGGATGATCGGAAGGTAAAGGGACCGCCGCAAACTGTCGTACTTCGTATGGTCGATTGACGTGTGGTCGAAAACAAATTGCCTGTTGCGCAGCGGGATCGACTTTCCACCAATCGTTTCGTCGAGTCGACCCGATGCGGCCAGCACCGCATCGCGGATTTGCTCGGCTTCCAGTCGTTGGATGCGGAATTTCCAAAGCAGCGTATCTTCCGGATCGATTGATGATGCGAATGAGTCGTTCGGATGATTCGACGCCATCTGGTAAGTGTTCGACAAAAGAATCAGTCGATGCAGGTGATGCGTCGACCAACCCGATTCCATGAACTGGCTCGCGAGCCAATCGAGCAGTTCGGGGTGTGAAGGACGGTCACCCAGCACGCCGAAGTTTTCTGTCGAACCGACAATTCCCGCACCCAAATGCCATCGCCAGACGCGATTCGCGAAAACGCGAGCAGTCAGTGGATGCCGTTTGTCGACCATCCACTGAGCCATTTCCAGTCGACCGCTATGGTCGCCAGGCAATTCCGGTTTTGCTCCTGCCACCTGCATGACCACGGGAAAATCTCGAGTCACCATCGCACCGTGGTTCAGATGGCTGCCACGAATATGAATCGGCAGACCGGCCAATACCGTTCCATCGGCCACACCCATCGCTGACGGCAGGTCGGGCGCGTTGCTCTCGACGACCCGGGCTTCTTCCGCCAGCCGGTGATATTCCGCCAGAGTGACGGAATCGAATGCAAAATCGGGCTTGGGCGGAACGGCAAGGAAACCGGATGGATCATAGAGCGCAGCCCGGGCTTGCTCGAGACGCGGATCTCCAATCGACACGGCTGTGGGGTCAGCTGCTTTTGCGGCGGCGAGTGCCGTTTCAACCTCAGTGAACAGTGATCGAAAATGTTTTTCGATTCCTGCAGTATCGCCCGCCGCAG
>JANXOO010000762.1 GCA_025353525.1 Schlesneria sp.
TGACCCGAGAAACCTTCAGAGTGACGATCCAGTCGGAGAGATCACCCGCAGTTTCACAGCAGCGCTTGAACGGGCCATCCGGCGAGCTCCGGAACAATACTTCTGGGTCCACCGCCGCTGGAAGAGCGAACCCCGTTCACGAAAAAAGCCCGAATCAGAACGAGCGCGACTCGCAGGGTAGTTCTATCGCGACTGATCGCCCGGGGTCACATCTGGTCATGGACGAGGAACGGGATTGGCCTTGCGCCTTTGTACCGGGCCATCCTGATCGGTTGCAGGAAAGTTCTGAACCGGAAGCACGTCAATGTTCTATTCCATGAGAAATCCGTTCGCTGTTGTCATTTCCCCGGAAGTAGACACCAAACAAGAAGAATGCTGCGGACATCGACAGGTATCCGACGGTGGCATTCCACGAGCGGTAAGCGATCGCGGTTGTCGTCGCGGGCTGAGTGAATACGAACAGAAAATCAACCACGTTTCCGTTGAGCTGATAGGCGTGAGTCAGTCCGATCGCTGCACACAATGCTCCGACAAGAGACCAGCCGCCCGCAGAAAAAAACTTCCGGTCGATCAGAAAGACCGAAATGGCCGCAAGGATCATGCAGGTGAAAATGTAGCCCTGTTGCAGCGAGATCATTCCGTGCAACACGAAATCGTTGACGTTGGCACCGGGATCATTGCTGATCAGGTCCTGCATTGTCTTGCCCCCTGATTTCATGAAAGCTCCCATCGTCACCGTAAATCCCCATGCTGCAATCGCCGGAAACAGTCCGACAGCCACAGCAGGAGCGTGCTCGCGCGGGACCGCAGAAAATGCCTGTGCCGTTATAATGATTCCGATCCAGAGCACGATCGCGATCCCCGATTCGACGGGAATCAAAGCCTGAATCAGACTGACCGCACCGGTCAGACAGATGACGGTCACGACCAGTCCGTTCAGCGTCGAATATCCGGCGCGGGCTCCCAAAGCCTTCCAGCCGGGATGACCAATGTAGATCGTCGTCGGAAAGCAACTGCCAAATAGCGCTGCGCAAATTGTGCCGACACCGTTCGCCACCAGCGATGAACGAGTTCCGAATTTGTCGCCCGCTGCTTCCGCAGATTCAATGTTTTGCAGACTGCCGATCAAATTGAACAATCCCATCGGTACGATGACCGACAGAAATCCGATCCATTGCGACGGATCGGCCAACTTTGCAAAAACGCGGCCGCCAACGAATTCGGGCAGATAGAACCCGAGTTGTGATGTTGCTGCTGTCACTGCTTTGATCGACATGGTCGATTCAGTAAACAAGGGGGCTGCCGCAGGCCATGCCGCCGAGATCCCGGCCATCAGCCATGCGATTCCTGTTCCCAGAATCACAGCGACCAATCCACCCGGCAGGTGCCAGGGAAATGGTACCCCGGCGAAATACGTAATCAGAACGATCGCCAGCGGCAACATCGAGATCATCGGTTTCTGGAAGATCTGTAATGCGAAACTCATCGAAATAAACCCGATGGCGATCCCGGCAAGTGTCGAAAGCAGTGCCGCACGCGGCGTTCGCTTGCGAATCGCGTCGGCGACGAACGCTCCGAGGAACTCGATCAGACCGCTGCCAACACACGCGACCAATCCCATTTCCCAAGCGACTGTCGCCGCAGCCTCCTGGGTTTGACCGTCTTGCAGAGCCTTGCTGAAGACCGGATTCATTACGAAAAAGACGTAGACCAGCAGTGACGGAGTATTGATGCCGTAGGGCAATGCCGTCACGTCATCGCGTCCAGTGCTGAATGCAAGTCGTCGAGCCTGCCAGGCGTAAAAGAGATTACCGATCAGAATGCTGACGGCAGCCCCCGGCAGAATGTGTTTGAACAGCAGGAAAGCACTGTCTCCAGTCATTCCGCACAATCCGGAACAGAGCGTCAGAATCAGCAACAACTGAATCAGGTTATCGACGAATAGTCCGAAAAATCCGTCCAGATCGCGACGCACGAACAAGCGATAGGAATGAGACACGCGAAGTATCCTGTTCTTTAAAATGCAACGTGAGATCGCGGTCATTCGTCGTACAGCCGAACCTGTATTTTTCCGTCCGACGTGATCCAGCCCCGGTACAGACCCTCGCTGTTTCGAGCGGTCGTGAAGTTGCCGGATTTGTCGAGGACGATCGCGGCGCCCTCGGCATTGACATCCTTTAGCTGTCGATTGATGACATCTTCCACCGCCTCTTTGGCCGTCGATTTCTTGTACTTCATCTGAGAGACAATCTCGTGCGACACGGCATAGCGAATGAAGAATTCGCCGTGGCCCGTGCAAGATATCGCCGCCACGTCGTTATCGGCATAGGTGCCAGCCCCGATGATCGGTGAATCTCCCACGCGACCAAACATCTTATTCGTCATTCCACCTGTCGACGTTCCTGCTGCCAGATTGCCTGACGCGTCCAGCGCAACGGCTCCGACAGTTCCAAAGTGGGGCTTGGCCATTGGTGCGGCTGGTTCGATTGTGGCATCGCTCTGCTGATTTTTTTGTTCTGCCTCGCGCTTCCAGATCTCCTGGATCGCCTTCCAACGATGCTCGGTCCAGAAATACGACGGATCGACAATTTCGAGCCCTTGTTTGGTGGCAAAGATTTCGGCTCCGTGCCCGATCAACATGACGTGACGCGATTTGTCCATGACGGCCCGCGCGGCTGAAATCGGATTCCTGATAATCGTCACACTGGCCACCGAACCGGCTTTCCTGGTTTTGCCGTCCATGATCGAAGCGTCCAGTTCGTTCCGTCCCTCATGAGTGAAAACAGCGCCTTTCCCTGCGTTCAGAATCGGGTCGTCTTCCATCACGCGAATCGCAGCTTCC
>JANXOO010000786.1 GCA_025353525.1 Schlesneria sp.
GTGGTATCGGTTTTTCCTGAATCCCGTGTTGAATCGATCATGCCTTGAAACCACAGTGACTTGCTGAGTTACGGTGGTTTTTGATCGTTTCTGGTTGACGGGTGGCTGATTACAATCTTCAAATATATATCAACTACTTTATTAGTGGTATTTATCGACGAGAATTGCCTCCGAGTCGCCGGAAAATCGACAAACGGATGAATTATGGAACCAAAGCACGGCAAAGTCGCCTACTCCTGTTCCCATTCGCTATACTTCGCGCGGCGGACTTTCGGAATGCTTTCACATTTGAAGATACCAGCGGAACTTCTTACGCAGAAATATGTTCCGACGCCGATAGCTGGTCGTCGACATTCGATAAAGTCGACATCTTGGGGTGCGATCAGCCTGAATTGAGTGACGCCGGATTTTGAAAGGAGCGCCATGCTGGAAGGAATTGGGGCGGTCTCGATCTTTTTGGGAACGATTTTCGGAATCATCGGGTTCTGGTGGCTGATTGTACGCTTATTCAAAACCTGGCTCCGAAAAACTCCCCGGAGTCGACTGAGGGCCCCCATCATTTTTATTCTGGTTTCGTCATTGATGGTAGGACTGCCAATTGCCATCAATTCTGCGTTAATTCGATTGATCCCGTTGGGCCCGTTGGAGACGATCGTCAACGGGGAGCGGCATATTACGCTGACGGACTGGAACCGACATGACTATTCAGTAGTCGCCATGAAAAATGACACGGTCGTTTTGCAAATGGCAAATGCTGATGTTTCCGACGATACCCTGCACCATTTGTCCGGAATGACAAAACTTCGAGAACTCGACCTGAACAATTCCCAGGTGACAGATGCAGGGCTGGCAATCGTCGCCGCCCTTCCCGCGTTACGCGATCTGCGGCTTGCACGAACAAAAATTACCGACGACGGGTTTCGCCAGCATCTTTTCGCCAAAACTGGATTAATGAAGCTGGAACTCACCGGAACCAGTGTCGCATCCAAAACCGTACGTGAATGGAAAGCCGAGAATCAGGAACGTCAGGCGTTAAAATAGAAAGCTGCCCGCTATTCTGTCTGTTCGGAATTCCGACAAATCATGAAGATTTGATGAATTTCGCGATACCATATCGCGTTCAATGACAATATATCTTATGACAGGCTGGCGCGAGGCCGCCTAAGAAACAACGTAAATTGTCCTTTGGAGCGTGAAAAACGGACCTCGGACGACATTGTCGTACAGGGTTACCGACGACATCCACTGAAAAATGCATCGTTTTCCCGATTTGCGGGAACTTCAGCATGCAGAGATTGTCTAAACGATCTCACGATAACTGACGGGAGCCACAAATATGCCGATCAAAATCACGGTGACCGGACACCCCCAGGTCACGTTGAATGGCCACGAAATCACAATTGGACGAGATCCACGTTGTCAAATATCCCTTCCACACGAAGAGGATCTCCTTCCGGTTCACGCTGTGATTCGTCCAGTCGGCGAGCGATGGCAAATTGCCGTCCACAAGCAAGCGATGCCTTGTCTTGCAAATTCCGAGGCGACCCGGTCACATTGGGTGACGCCGGGTGACGAGATTCGATTCACTGAGAACGGAGCCGTCTTCACGTTCCAGTCAGACGACGTCGACGACTTCATGCCCCAGGTTCCGGCGTTTGCGTCGGATCCCGGAGCACGAACCCCGTTGCCACCGATCGTCGTCCCGCCTGCCACAACCCCTCGAAATCAAAATCCTCCGACATCGGGGACAATTCCTGCCACCGGTCTCCCATTGTCCGGAACAATTCCAGCAGGCAAGTCGCCATCATCCGCCACGATCAAAACAACAGCGCCGTTGTCAGCAGATTCGATTCCGGAAAGGCGAGCGGCAGAAAATCAATTACCAAATGAAAGACCAGCGGGAGGGGGTCAAACCCCTTTTGTCGAAGACGAAAAAGGGGATCGACCCCGGCCAGTCGAGGACTCCGGGATAAACATTTCTGCCGCTCGCCTGATGAAGTCCCCTTCGTCAGCAACGATCAAGACAACCAGACCTCCCTCCTCAACAACAATTCCAACGACCAAACCACCGTCGTCCGCATCGATCAGGACAACGAAACCACAGTCGTCTGCAACCATCAAGACGACCAAACCGCCTTCATCGGCAACGATCAGAACTGCGGATTCTGCGGCTGATGGCGCAAATGACCAATCGGGGACGACAAACCGGTCAGATGCCGGTCGTGCGTCGACCGGACCGAAGCAATTGCGCAGTAGCGCCCGAATACCCGTTCGAGCACCTTCCGACGACGAAGTCGCCGAAGGTGCTCCCGTTCTTCAGCGACTCTCATCCTGGGACGATTCGTCGGATATGGGTGAACTGCTGCCAAAGCGAGGCCGATCGCGCGAACAGGCAGAGATCAAATGGATTTTGATGGTCGTCGGACGAAGTTTCGCGGCTGGCGGAGTTCTGCTCGTCGTTTGGCTGGCAGGCAGTGCATTGATGAAATCACTCGGTTCACCGGCCATGAGTACCCCTCCCCTTTCATCGATCACTTCATCAGCCGATTCAAACACCAACCCCTCCGCGCAGATTGCCATTCCGCCAGTCGTCGCTCCGGTTGCTCCCAAACCAAAGCCTGTTGCCGTTGTGCCACGGGAACCTGACGCCGTCGCGATGGAAGAGACGGATCGCGAAGAATCAGAGCCAATGGACCCGATAACTGCCGAGGCGATGGGCGACGGATCCGAACATCCCGATTCAACCACCGGCAAATCGACTCTGCCTGACGAAGAGCTCGATAATGCACCGTTATCTCCCGTATTGCAGGCGACTCAGAACGGAGTCTATGCCGTCATCGCCGAGGACGATGAGGGGACGCGGCGAATTCGCATCGGTACCGCGTGGGCGGCAACCGAGCGGCATCTGGTGACAACAGCATCCATCGCACTCGCCGTGCAGGAGTATCAACAAGAAGGGTTGATTGCGTCAGTGGTACATCCGACTTCGAAGCAGTCCATTCGCATTGAAAATGTCCGCACGCACAAGTTTTTTCGTGAGGGAGAAGATTCAATCGCGAAGGCGATTGAAAAAGGGAACGAAAAGATGGTGCTGTTGGCACAAGCCGCGCAGGTTCGATTTGATTTGGGAGTTCTGGACATCGTCGATTCCGGGGAACTCGATAATGCCCTGCCATTCGTTGCCAGGTCGATGAAAACGTCGAAGGAGACGAAGTTCTCGATGGTTGGCTTTCCGTTTGACAGAGACGACGACTTCACCGACGCGTTTGATGTTGGAAAGCTGGCGTTGATCGGCTCGAAGAAATTTACGTCCAAACAAATACCGCAGAACAAGGAAATGGCGTTGACGATCCAGTTTGCTTCCGATTCCGATGATCGGGACTGGTCAGGAAGCCCGGTATTGAATCGCGCCAACCAGGTGATCGGTGTCTACGCGCAACTCGCCGACCCCAAAATGCTCCTTAGCAAACGAAATCAGCCTGAACGAGCTGTTGTCTGGCTAGGTCGTTTGCACGATTTCGCGGCCGATGTCGAGAAGTTCGCCGAAAAGTCCGAGAAGGTTTTGACAAAACTTCACCAGTGAATCGTCGACTTCTCTTCTGTTTGGTTCTTCAACCTTATCATTTTTGATTCATTGACGGCGCGATGACAGTTCATCCCGGATTTTCCGGGCAATGTCGGCGACGATCACCGGGACATAGATAATCCCCGAATAATGGTCGGCAATCAGAATCATTTCGTGGTCCTTGTCGATTCTGGCAGCTTCCCGCAATTCCGTGGCATGTTGCGGTGGGACAACCTGGTCACGATTGGCTGTATAAAGCCAGGTGTTTCCCGGATCCATCCGGTGCGCCAATCGCAGAGGCTCGATCGGTGCCAGCAATTGCTTCAGTTTCTCACCGGTAAAACCCGCTTTGGCCAGGTCGTCGCGCAGGCGTCCGGCTTCCCGCTGTCCATTCGCGACCAATTCGAAAAGATTGCCGCCGGAAACCATGATGTGAACCGTGGAAAATCCACGGTCGAGTCCCGCAGTTGTCGCCGTCACGAAACCTCCCAGACTGGTTCCCTGAATGCTGATCGAGCGAGCGTCAACGTGCGGCAACACGGCGACTGCATCGCGAGCCCGCCTTGCATCGGCGATCCCCTGTCTCATCACCGCGTCGATTAGCTCCGGGCGTGGCTCGGCATTCTCTGTTCGACGGAGCCCGTACGTTGGAAGCTGAATCATGAATGCATGCAGTCCCTGTGCGTGCAGTGCCCTGGCGATCAGCCGCCCGACTTCCATTCGGGAACCCGACTCGTGAACGACGACGATGGCGGGTGCGTCAATCACTTCGTCCCGTTCGTTCTTTGCCGAATACCATTCCAGGGCGACCAGATCGTTCGTCGCAACTCCGGTCGGTCTTGGCGACGGGAAGCGTACAATCGAAGGATCGAGCGGATGAACGTTCGGCTTGACCGTGACATCAAACCTGGCCGGAGTCCAGACAAGTCCTTCCAAACACTGTTTCGCGTCGTCCGACGCCGCTTCTCCCGGATTGAGGGTGTCAATTGCCGGATACGTCTGAATTTCCTGCTCACCCCCGACCGGTTTGGCTGCCGGAACCGGGACAGCTACCAATCCGTTCACAAGGTTTCCAACGAACGGGACAATCTGTTTTTCGTACGAAACTTCTTCGCCGTTGCCATCCGATCCGTCAAATCGCTTCAGTAAGTTTCCGTCGCGTCCGTAAACGTACACAGCCGGAATCGAATCGAGTTTGATCCCGGTGAACAGATCCTCTGCCGCCGTGGTACTCATTCGGTGCAATACGGCATTCTCGACTTGAGATCCAAGAAATTTAAGGACCCGTTCACGATAAAAAGCCGTCGGTTTGTTTTTGATTCCGGCATAGTCAATATTGAAAGAAACAGCGACGACATCGTTGGCAAACCGTTGCGAAAGTTCGATCAATTGCGGGAATTCATGCACACACGGCGTGCACGATGTCGACCAGACATCGACAACGACAATCTTTCCGTGTTGCCCGGCAACCAGCGATTGAAGCTCGGACCAGTTCGCTTCGATCAGATCGACGTGGTTCGGAGGCGTTTCAGCAACAACAACCGCTTGTGAGCGACTGTCTGTAGAAGAATCGACAACAGGCGACACAGCATCCGAGACATCGGGGCGAGTCGGGCGAACAGGCCGTGGCCGATCACCTCCACCACAGCCGGCAGCAATAGCGATCAGGATCACGGATGAAATGTGACATCGTCCAGTCATTTCGAAGCCCTGCTTTCGTAGATGGCGTCACTGCTTTCGTAGATCGTGGCATGGTGCCGTACCACCGAACATACGAACGTTTTTGCAATCATTCAATCGATCGACGCTGAATCGGTCGCATTCTTTTCCTGTCGGAACCAATCCGTTACCCTTCGTCGATTCGTCCCTGCTCACCCGGATTCATTCAAACGGAGATTGCGTTGTCCACGGATTCAGAGGCCCCTACAAAAGCGTTGACTGTCAGTCAATTGACATCAATGCTGAAAGGGGTCATGGAAAGTTCGTTTCGGTTCGTTTGGGTCAGCGGAGAAATCTCGAACTTCAAACAGGCGAGTTCCGGGCATGTCTACTTCACGCTGAAAGACGAAGGCGCCCAACTGTCGGCAATCATGTGGCGGACGGCGGCGCAACGATTGAAGTTTCAATTGAAAGACGGACTGAGGGTCCTTGCTGCAGGACCGATTCAGCTCTATGAAACCCGAGGTCAATATCAGATCATTGCGGAACAACTGGAACCGCAGGGAGTCGGCGCTCTCGAACTGGCGTTTCGTCAATTGCAGCGAAAACTCGACGCCGAAGGGCTTTTCAGCCAGGATCGGAAGCGGGAATTGCCGCTGTTTCCACGCCGAATTGCACTCGTCACCAGTCCGACAGGCGCTGCCGTCAGGGACATGTTGCAAGTCATCACGCGGCGTTGGCCCAAGTCGAACGTGATTATCGTTCCGGTCCCCGTTCAGGGGTCCGAAGCGGCTCCGCAAATCGCCGCAGCATTGCGAGTCGTCCATTCGATATCGGATGTCGATGTCGTCATCTGCGGTCGAGGTGGCGGCAGTCTCGAAGACTTGTGGGCCTTCAACGAAGAAGTTGTCGCCAGGGCGATTTTCGACTGCCGGATTCCCGTCATCAGTGCTGTCGGGCACGAAATCGATGTGACGATTGCCGATCTGGTCGCCGACAAACGAGCGCTCACGCCGAGCGAAGCAGCCGAGATTGTCGTACCGCTCGAGTCCGATGTCCGGATGCTGCTCGAACGCATGAGGCAACAACTGACATCAGCACTGCAGTATCAGGCGCAGCGAGCCCGCCACCGGATCGAGCGGCTGGCGGAACATCCTCGCCTCGCACGACCACTCGACCGAATTCGCGAACTGCAAACGCAAGTCGACCAACTCGACGAACGCATGCAGCGAGCGATCCGGCAACGACTCGACTCAAGTCGACAAATCGTCGGCACGATTGCCGCGTCGCTGAATGCACTCAGCCCGCTCGCTGTTCTCGATCGGGGCTATTCGCTGACGAAACGGATGGCCGATGGCGACCTGATCCGGGACCTGACCGCAGTCTCGGTCGGTGACCGGATTTCGACACTGTTGGCAAATGGCAGCCTGATCAGCGAAATCATCGCGATTGATCGAGATGAGCCGTGATTCAAACCAGCGTCCATCCGGCACGGTATTCCCTTCGTATCAGTCCGGCAGCTTCGGGTGCGTTGGGGCAGCGGAGATTCGTGACATCCCACTCGATCTTTTTACCGACGCGGTATGCGACATTGCCCAGATGATTGGCTTCGGTCAACCAACCCGAGTATTCAAAATTGCACGTCGTTTTTAAGTCCGTCTTGCACGCGCGAACCCATTCGGCCTGTTGGCCGGGCGATTCGGGAATGAACGGATCAGGACGTTTGAAGTCCTTGAACCGATCCTCGGGCAACAACAGATGATTGCTGTAGTCTGCGAGCAACATTCCTTTGTCGCCGATAAACAGGTGCCCGCTGTCCCATTGAGGGATCCCTTTGTCCGTCCAGATTTTCGGTCTGTTCACCCCCTGATACCACGATAAAGTCACGGCAGGCATCTCGCCACGGGGCCCGTATTCATACGTTGCCTGCATCGACGCCGGAGCAAGATCCGGATGAGGTGGCGGGCCACTCGCCTCAATCGTCAACGGCGACTGAAGCTTGAGCGCCCAGAACGGCAAGTCATTGAAGTGACTGCCCAGGTCAGACATCGTGCCGCTGCCCCATTCCCACCATCGATACCATTTGGGACCTGGAAAATAGACATTGTTGAACGGGCGCGACGGGGCGGGACCCAGCCACAAGTCCCAGTCAAGCCCTTTGGGCACCGGATCGGCTTCTTCGGGACGTTCCTGGACCGAGACAATATCGCCAAACTTTTTGGCATCCTCGGGCGACTGGTGCCCCCACGCGCGTGAGGTCCAGACGTGTGCTTCACGAACAGGACCTATCGCTCCTGTCTGGATCAACTCGACAACCCGCCGGTAATTGCTTCCGGAATGAATCTGGATTCCCATCTGCGTCGCGACCTTCACTTTGGCCGTCGCTTCGCGAATCACACGAGCTTCCCAGACACTGTGCGTCAGCGGTTTTTCGCAGTAGACATGTTTGCCGAGTTGCAGTGCCGCGAGCGTTGCAAATGCGTGCGTGTGCTCGCACGTGCTCACGACAACCGCATCGAACTCGTTGGGATGATCGAAGACTTTGCGAAAATCAACGACTTTGCGAGCCTTGGGGTGTCCGGCAGAAGCTCGTCCAAGATTGTTTTCGTTGACATCACACAATGTAACGATGTTTTCCGTTCCTGCGATGGCATCCAGGTTGGCGCCACCTCGACCACCCGATCCGATGATGGCGACGTTCAGTTTTTCGCCGACACCGCGAGCTCGCAAAATTGCCGGAGCCGCGAATGAACTGGCGACGGCAGTGGCCGAGGTCGACAGGAACCGGCGTCGGCTGATTCCGGAATCGCGATTGTTTTGCGAGACAGACTTGTGACGTGTTTTTCCCGACAGTGACATCTTTCAGATTCCTCAAACGGGTGGAGCGGTTCCAATCGGTAATACTCTGGCAAATTTCGCTGAATGGTCAGGTTCTACTCACTGACATTCCCGATTCAGGTGCAGTGATATTGTCGCAATTCACCAACACAAATGGAAACGACGACACCAAGTCGAAGTCCTTAGAGCGGCAGAACGAAGTTCGGGTGCGAACGACAGAATTCGATTTTTGCCTGATTCTGTCCGGCGGGCTGCAAAATTCAATTCGGGCAGGCTGGGAGCCGATATTGCTGGTCGATATGCTACCGCCTCACTTTGCAGATTGCGGCATCACCGGCTTTTTGAAACGAGACACCCATGTCAATCACGATTCCAGCTCCCGTTGCCCCTCCTCGTCGAATTTTGATGGGACCTGGGCCGAGCGACATTCATTCACGCGTCCTGCTGGCAATGGCCGCTCCGACGGTCGGGCACCTTGATCCCTATTTTTTGAAGATCATGGACGAGACACAGACGATGCTTCGCCAGGTGTTTCGTACTCAAAACAGGTTAACACTGGCCGTCAGCGGAACCGGCAGCGCAGGGATGGAGGCTGTTGTCGCTAACCTGATTGAACCCGGGGACAAAATGATTGTCTGCGTGAACGGAGTCTTCGGCGGTCGAATGGCCGACGTCGCCGGTCGATGCGGTGCTGAGGTCGTCAAACTGGAACGTCCCTTCGGCGAGATTTTTTCACCGGAAGAAATCGAAGCAGCGGTCAAGCAGCATCGCCCGAAAGTGTTGGGAATTGTGAACGCCGAAACCTCGACCGGCGCCTGTCAACCGGTTGTCGACATTGCCCGAATCTGCCATGAGCACGGTGCATTGATCGCCGTCGATTGCGTGACTTCGCTTGGCGGCCAACCTGTTGAGGTTGATACATGGCAACTCGACGCCGTCTACAGCGGAACTCAGAAATGTCTCAGCTGCCCGCCTGGCTTGGCTCCCGTCACTTTCAGCGATCGGGCTGTCGCGGCGATCGACGCCAGAAAAACAAAAGTGCAAAGCTGGTATCTCGACATGCAAATGGTCAAGGATTATTGGGGCAGCAATCGCGCCTACCACCACACGGCTCCGATCAACATGAATTACGGATTGCACGAAGCGCTGCGAATTGTTCTGGAAGAAGGCCTGGAACCCCGTTTCGTTCGGCACCAGAAAAATCATTTGGCCCTTAAGGCAGGTCTGAATGCAATGGGCCTTGAATACGCAGTGAAAGAGGGTCAGCAGTTGCCGATGCTGAATGCCGTAATCATTCCGGCGGCAGCCGACGACGCGGCCGTTCGAAAGCAGTTGCTCAACGAATTCGGCATCGAAATCGGCGGCGGATTAGGCCCGATGAAGGGAAAGACCTGGCGAATCGGCCTGATGGGGATGGCTGCCTGCCCTGCAAACGTGCTTGTATTCCTCGCCGCTCTCGAAAAATGTCTGCTCGATCAGGGCATCAAAGTCCAATCCGGATGCGGAGTCGGCGCTGCGAACGCGGCATATCGTTAGCCTGAAATAACACGAAATTCACGGTCGGGACCAGCAAAGAAAAAGAAGAAGTGGTTCCCGGCTGAAAAACGGGGACTGGCTCCATGTCTTCCTGGTGCCTGTCCCCCTTTTTCAGCCGGCAAGTGCAGAAACGAAATCAGCCTTTCGACGATAATGTCAAAAGGCTGATTTCGCATAAAGTGGCGGGGGCAGGATTTGAACCTACGACCTCGAGGTTATGAGCCTCGCGAGCTACCGGGCTGCTCCACCCCGCGTCATGTGATCGAATACCGTGACCGCAGTGCGCTGACGGTGTCGACAGGGGGAGTATATCGGTTGGCGACCAGAAAGAAAGTCAGTAATTCCACGAATTCGCACAGAACGGTATGAATTGCTGTTTTGTTCGAGAATTTCAGATTCCTGGACGCCATTAATGACACCCGCCACCTTTGGGACTGCAATCTGGTCCCAAAAACAGGTGGGAGCATGCGGCCGTTTGAAGTATCCGAATGGGAAGGAAAGCGATCGGAGAAGAGAAAAAACGCAAGTGGATTGGCCGATGGACCGCAAATTCCTTCGTTTCGCCTGGCACCTGGGCCGTTGGCCAATGGCTATTTGAGTGAATGGCCGCTTTGGGCCGGAATGCGAAATGCGAAATCCTCCACAAGCCCTCCATCATGTGCCCGCCACCGCGAAATGCTCCCAGAGATTTGTTCGCCAAAAGGCGTCTACCAAGAGACATCCACCAGTTCGCCGTTGCGATCCATCCCCGCGAGAATTCGATCTCGATCCATTCACTACAAACGCCATCCGCCATGCCCCGTGATCGGTTCACGAGGCGCTGTCCATGATCCGCCTTTCAGCGACGGCTGTGTCACCGGACATTGAACTGTCGCTGGAGATTGACCTGACGCTGAACTGTGATCTGACGCTAACTCTGATGAATCATTCATGGCTGACGTCGGTGACTGTGTATGGGAATGCATCGCGGAAACAGATGTCGAATGCCCCCTGACGCTTCCGTGGCCGGATTAACAAAACCACAGTGTTCGCAGGCTCGCAAGAATGAATGTCGGATACCATCACATTCAGGGCATTCATCAAACAGTACGGTGGCACAGCAAGGACACGTATGCGGCTTATCCTTGCTAATTGGACATCGCCACTTTTGACGAACGAAGTTCCATAAGATTATCATAGTAAATGACTTGCAACGCCTCTCGTTTTCCGCGTTCGAAATCCCGACAATTTCGAAATTCGCCCGATCAACGGTTGCCCGCGAAAACCCTGGATGCTCGAGAACAGCACTTCTATCTGTTCGAGGGCCGCTTGACGAACGTCGCCCTTTTCCTCGCGGTCGGCCGCTTCTAGCAATTCAAAAACGGTTGACTGAGCTCATGCCCCGTGAGGCCGCACAACGCTCTACGCGCATTACTAGCTGATCAGGAAGTTCCAGCATCACCATAGTCATTGTTCGCCTCAATTTCAAATATTGCCGAATGCATCGTCAGCCAGGGGTAGGTTAGTTACAAAGTTCATTGAGTCAGGCTTGTCAGGCTAACGCCCATAACGACAACGGGACATGCACGATCATGAAGCGATGCGAGATTGTTTCTGTTGCTCAATTGAAGAGAGGGGCGCGTTCCGTTACATCAAGTTCTCAACGGGTGCAACGCGGTACATTGTCCTCGTGATGCGAAATCCCAGACCGCGATAGAGTTCCACGGCGACCAGATTGCCTGCCGTGACTTCCAGGACGACCCGTTTCATCCGTGCCAGTGCAAACCCTGCGAGTGACTTGAGAATCAGGGCTCGACCGAGTCCCTGTCCGCGGTGTTCCGGGACGACACCGATATTCTGAATCGAGCCGAGTTGATCCGATACCGCGATCCCCTGAATCGTTCCGCAATCGTCGGGAATGAGCGGCGTCGCCGATCTCTGGTGTGAGGTTCGGGTGACCAGCCATGTTGCGGGACCAAGGAAGTTTTCCTGTTGAGCGATATCGGACATGAGCCTCAGACAACCGTAGTATTCGCCGAGGCACGAAAAGACTTCGGAATCGACTTCGTCTCGAAAACTGCGAAATTTCGTCAGTGCATGACGCTCGATGTCGGATTCGTTCCATTCGCGCCAGACGTACCCGTCCGGTAAAACGACTGGAGGCAGCACCGCTTCTTCCAGTCGAATCTCCATTCGATAGCGTTTGAAATACTGTTTGTCCGCCATCATCCGTTTCGCCTTGACTTACTACGAACTGCCAAGCCGCTGAAAACGGGGACAGGCACCAGGAAGCCCTGGAGCCAGTCCCCGTTTTCAACTGGCATTTTTCCGCAGCCGGTCACCAAATGCCTCACCCGACTCATTCGGCTCCACAGAAAGTGTAAATAAAAAAACAACTCGAAAACAGGATGAAATATGGGAAGGGGGTCGCTGGTCTGATAATATCCAGTCATTCGATATCGCTCAGGTTCGTTG
>JANXOO010001191.1 GCA_025353525.1 Schlesneria sp.
ACGACTATTTTTATGCGGCGCAGTCGATCATGTGGGGCACATCTATCCCGGCACAGCGCGCGTTCGACATCATGCGGGTGATTGACTGGCTGAAAGCGCAGGGGCGGACGGAAATCCATCTGGCAGCAATGAATTCAGGGACGATTGCGGCAACGCTCGCAGCGGTCGTCTCAACACAAGTGACTCAAGTCACGTTCAAAGGAGCACTGCGGTCATTTTCCGAAATCGCCGAATCCGCAACATACGACTGGCCCCTTTCAGCGTTCATTCCTGGCGTGCTGAAACACTTCGATTTGCCCGATTGCTACAAAGCCCTCGCCGACAAACAGTTGAAGATCATTGATTCGCGTGGAAGTCTGTTACATACGGATTCGCGACCGATCAACTCAAATTGACCGATGAGCCCGGACGATTCATGGTATACCACGCATTTTCGAAATTTTCCCCGGTCCCTTAACGCGAGCGATATGCCATGTGATATTTCTTATCGGCCGGTGGTTTGTTGCAAAATCCAATCTGCCCTGCTTTTTTCGCTTTCACTTACGCCCCGTCACCGGTATCTATGATCCGGGTATCTGATTCACGTCCAGGTTTCTGCAATTGCCATCTGGCCACGGCGAGGTATGAGACCGATTCAATTGCCGGAGCGAGCTGCTCATGCCACGAATGGTCAACGGTATCGGGACATGGTTCTGCACGGCACATTTCGACGCCGGTTGGGGTTGGGATGACGCGGTGGAATGCGCGATGTTTGTCTACATGCCAGTTTGGCCCTTGCGAATAATCCACGTACAGATCACGCATGGCGGGTCCTTTACCCCGGATAACTATCAGGCCATTCCCCTCCGCTGGTCCGACAGGCTGGTTCGACGTGTCTTTCTGCGTTATTGGCTGGCTGGATGCATCGGCCTGGGCGTTCTCGGTGCGTTACTGCTCGTCGCTCATTCCTTAACTCCGTTAAACGTAACCGAAAAAGTGTCGCGAGAATGGGCTGTCATGAAACCGGTCTTGCTACCACTGACGCCGTGCCTGATCGCAGGGGGCATCATAGGACAATTACTGATCCGACGATCTGCCCGGCGGGAACAGAATATCCGCTTGCTCCTTGGCGTTCACAACATGGGGACCAGCGATCCTTCGACATGGTTAGACGATAACCTGAACCAGATCATGTCCGCGAAGGCGTTGTTCGGCACTGAAACTTACGCCGAGGCAGTGCCGCAATTACTCCTCGCCGAGACCTGGACCGGGGCCATGTGGGCCGCGCGGCTGGCCTCTGCTCGGGAGAGTGGGACAATCGGTGACGAACTCACCACCGAAGTATTAGAGCATCCGGGCACGCTGGATGCTCTGCGTCATTATCGGCAGGGTGGGGCCAGTTGGCCTGAGGCGATGGGGGCAGCGGCATTGGAACAGTATCAAATGCAAAGATCGATCGTGGAGGTGCCGCCGCTCTTCCAACTCCCGTTGATCGAGCATTTGATGCAGAAAAAGGGAGCTGAGCAGCGAGATGGTCTCGTGGCTGGCGTGGCCGCTGTTTTTGCCTTGGCAGGTCTCGGTTTGGGTGGGTGGCTCGGTAGCATGGTGAATATTCAATTGGCACTGCTCGGGGCGGTCATCACAATGATCATCGCCGCGATCGGCGGCGCATTTCTCGGCGACGCAATCTTTTCAAGACGCTGACAATACCACGCGCGGTCTGGTTTGAGGCCATTGAGAAATCCAGCGACACCGGGAAACTGGCGCAGTCCGCTCCGAACGCGGAAGCGGACTTACAAACGAAGCCTCAATCTGGACCGCGAGCAGTATAAATTCATACACGACGCTGGAATTCCCACGTTCGCCAGTCGGCACACCCCCACGCATCCTTGTTTAGCGGAGCGATGCGATTTAGACTCTTTGAGCGCGAGGGGACTCGACACTGGCACCGGTTTCGTGGTGGCCAGGATCGGCTCCGGCGGCACGCTGCAGCAAACTTCTCATAGGCTGTATGCTCGATTTGAATGACGTTGATGAACCTGACATTCCCCTATACCTTTCTCTGGAGCAACTCATATGGCTACTGCTACCTCTGAAATTCGTGCATTGACTGCGACCGCTTTTCGTACTCCTCAGAAATTCACAGACTTCTGTCGCAACGGCGGCA
>JANXOO010000848.1 GCA_025353525.1 Schlesneria sp.
CGATCCCGACGAATTCAGAAACCGCCCGGTTGCTGCTCAAATTGTCGTTGTTTGTAACGATGATCTCTTCGTTTCCCGGATCGCGAATGAATCGAACGTTTGAGAAAAGGCGGCGGGGTACTCCCAGTCCGCTTGTCGCGATGAACAACCACGATCATGAACGCCAGATGACTGCGGGTCAAGTTGACCGTCTCGTTCGGCCCACTTGGCAATGCGAGGTTCCGAAAGTGCAAAGAACGAATGTCAAGACAGACCGTTCTCGTGTCGAATGTACTTCATTGCCCACGCTGCCGAATTGGGAGTAGTTTCTCGACAACTCGCCGTAGTGGACGCCAAACAGTCATGAATGCGTCCACGTCGGACTTATCCTCAGCTGACCAGTTGAAACCAGCACGCACTTTGGTGCACAGATTGAAATTACCGTCATCAACAACGACAGAATGGAACGGCAAATCATCAACACGACCGTCATATTGTGGTTTGAGCGTTCGAAGCACTTGGGCAAAAGTTTGAATTCGTGAATCTGGAAAAGGCATCTCAAATAATTGTTCAACGTGCCGAGGCAAACCAAACCACGATGCTTCGATAATCGCGATTCCGTTGCCTGCATGGAGAATCCATCTGAGGAGATGTTCTGAAAATCCGTCAAAATGTTCTGCCGTAAGTTTCATAAGTTTGCGCCGTCGCAGTAGCGAGTCTTTGCGGCCGAACGCTTCGGTTCAGCGGGACCGCGCGGGTGATTTACCACTTCACAAAGGTTAGCTCGCGGTCTCCGTTGCAACCGTTTTTTATCTGCCGGTGTGGGGTGTTACCACAGCGTTTTGGGTTGCACAAGATCCACGCCTCCGCAATGAGGACGTTTTACGTAGTCGTCTGGCGCATCTTTGATTTTCGCAATACAGGCATCTGTGCACGCATGAATCAACAATGGAACTATTTCCGATCCCATGCGACGTGAAGTCCATCGTTGAAGCGGAATATCGTTAAAGGTGCAGTCACAGATACTACAAGTGTCCGGCCGGTACAGGTTTGAGTGTTGTGGCAGCGCAGGAAACGGCGGTCGCATTTTGCAGTTGCCATAGAGAGCGCGAGTGCTGACCGTGCTGCGTTTAAGCTTTTTACAGCGACGAATTTCGTACGGGAACCGGTGCAGTCGATACGATGTGTAGGGCGTAAAGTCTTCAAGGTTGGTCATTTGTCCAATTTCAGGTGAGACACATACCAAGCTGCTGCCGTAGAGAGTGAAGCGTTTGACGTTCTTGAGTTTGCCAATGGAAGGCGGAAGTGTAACAATCCAGGTCGATTCTTCAGGTTTAATTTCCCGCAGAGGTGAGAATTCCTCACGGCCATCTTCGACTGCCTCGTCGATGAGTTCGAGCAAGCGTAGCCAACCGGGAGCGGTCTCTTCCTGGGCCTCTTGGTGAATGTTCAATTCGGTCCACTGGATTTCCTCCCATTGCGAACCAAGGCACTTACGCGAGAAACGCTCTACCATATTGGCACACGATTCTTTCGCCCAGTGATTCTTGAGCAGTGAAAGTTTACGCTTGAAGGGCCACATGGACTTCAGTCGGGTAACGTTTGAGGTAAAGGAATGGTACTCCATTCCGGCTGACCGATTTGATCGGCCATCTTGTCGATTGATCGGATCGCCGTCAATCGTTTCGATCGCTCATTCGACTTCGCGTCTTTTTCCGAACCTGTCAGTCACTGCTTTTCACAATCACCCACCAGTCGTTGTTCACGCGTCCAGTTCAGGTGGCCGAGATGGGTTAAATGCAAGTCTTTGAGATTTACGCACTAAGCGAGAATTCTTGCGTTAACCCTGGTTCGAACCGACTACGATCAACCTTAACACTCGGACCAATCGGGCTCCACCATTTCCGCCAACTGAATCTGAGGTTCGATTGAGCCACGTGGAAACGAAGGGTCAATTAGCGATCGAAAATACTGAAATGCGCTGAAACTCGCGTCGTTGTAATTAGCCACGGTTCCGTTTTCGTTCAGTTTCAGCGTGTTTACGAATACCGCCATTGTTGTGCATAACACAGTCGGATCGGTGGATCCGGATTGATAATTCTTCCAGTCGCAATTCTCGATGTCCCAATTCCATTGAGGGTCGTCAAGGAGACCCTTGCACAGCAGGACGACGAATCCTACTACCGCTCCACGGTCATCATTCGAAAGATTTTGCATTGGAATGCCGACTAAGTTAATCTATTGCTGCGACCGCTTGAGTCATCCACTGGCCTGTGTACCGCGTTTTAAGGTTCAACGACAAATCACGTGCGAAGATGCGAAGTGATTGAACCAAAGAGGTCACTCTGAATCCGGGTATCTACACGCCGGGTTTATCCGTTGCATCGGCATTTGAGTGCGATGACCGTCCCATTACCTGGCTCAATAAAAACAGCGGAATCCCCATCAGGAACGGAATCGCAATCAAGGGTAAAAGCGGAGCTGCGTAATTGGTGGCCGAATAAAGCCCGAAGACGCTCATCCCGCAGAACAGCAGTGGGCAGACGGGAAACAACGGAGCAACGAACGGCCGAGGACGGTGGCGATCTTTGACTCTCAACACGAAACAGGCGACGCCCGTGCTTAAAAAAAAGAGCCAGAAGATCGGTGCCGATGCAGCAAACAGCGTGTCAAATCCACCGTAATAGCGATCCCAGGGAATGGCTCCGAGACCGATACCGCCGAGAATGGCGTCGATTAAACTCCGACCTGTTTCCGTACCGATCCCGATAATCATGACCACGGTCACCGCACCCTGAGCGAACAGCGACCAAACCGGTGAATTCGCTTTGGTCGACCAATGCCCCAGTCGAGCGAAAATCGCGTGGTCCCGCCCCACTTCGGCATGAACCCGCGACACCGCAAGGATTAACCCGTTCAGTCCCCCAAGTGCCGAAATCATGACCAGCAGACTCATGGTCCGTCCGGCGTTTTCACCAAGCGCTGCGACCAAAGCATCGGCGGCAGGACGCGTGGACGTTTTTAATCCTTCAAAACCAAGAGCTTGCAAATAGGCCAAATTCACGAGGACATAAATCGCTGTAATCAATCCCAGTCCACACAGAAGCGCCAAAGGGATATTGCGAGACCGGTTACGAACCTCAGCCGTCACGAATGCCGCGTCGTTCCATCCGCCGTAGGCATACAGAACGAGAATAGCCGCCAATGACCAGTCAGCGTTCGTCGCTGAATCCGTTGAAACGGATTTTGCTTCCGGATTCGACAATAATCCGGCCACAATCAGCAGCAACAGGCCCGCCAGCTTGGCCACCACCAATACCTTCTGGGTATGCCGACCGGCATGTACACCGAATATGTTCAGCAATGTCAGACCGGTGACGGCACTCAATGCAAACCACACCATCGACGACGAGTCGGCTCCGAAAACATCGGCGGCATATTCAGCGAATACATATGACAACGCACCAATGCTGCCCGTTTGTATGATCGCCAATTGAGCCCAACCGAACAGGAAACCTGCCCACGATCCGAAGGCTCGCGTCAGGTAGTTGTATTCGCCACCTGAACGAGGATACGTTGTCGCCAGTTCTGCGTAACACAACGCGCCGACGAATGACAGACCGCCGCATAGAACCCAAAGGGCCAGACCGGCGGCGGGACTGGAAACGTTGCTGAAAATCATTCCAGGGGTTTTGTAGATCGTGCTGCCAATCACGATACCAATCACCAGGCTG